>CAZACG010000001.1:0-22333 GCA_964483645.1 uncultured Oscillospiraceae bacterium
GGCGAGCGTATGGCATGGGCGCATACGCAGGAGCTGAATCTGACCGGCGAGGACGTGGAGCATGATAATTATTATTTTGCCGGAACGTCTACCGCCGTCTCCATCCGTCCGGGCATGTTCTACATCATGTTCCCCAGCGATGCGCATAAGTCGAGCGTACATCACGAATTTCCCAAGCATTTCCGCAAGGTTGTCGTCAAGATTCCCGTAAATTCTTAATGAAAAAGCCGCCGTCGTGCGGCTTTTTTACCGTATAGGGAATTGTATAAAGCATCGGGCATATTGCCCGGTTCTGTCAAAGGGCAGAATACGCCGCAAGCCGCGCGGACGGCTTGACGCAAAGCATGCATCAAGCACCCAGACACACCAAACAGGATACGCCAAAGGAAGGACGCTATTTTCATGAAAACAATTTTTGCTCTGGATCCATGGAAGCTGATTGAAACAAAGCTGCATAAGGAGGATATGCGCCTTTCCGAGTCCATGACCTCCATCGGAAACGGTCATATGGGCATGCGCGGCAATTTTGAGGAGCGTTACAGCGGAGACAGCCATCGCGGCACGTATCTGGCCGGTGTATGGTTTCCGGATAAGACGCGCGTGGGCTGGTGGAAAAACGGCTACCCGGCTTACTTTGGCAAAGTCATCAACGCCATGAATATCATTTCCCTGCGCGTGCGCATCGACCGGGAGGATATCGACCTGAACACGGACGAAGTCACGGCGTATTCCCGCGTGCTGGATATGAAAACAGGCGTTCTGACCCGCGAGTTTTCCATCCGCCGCGAAAAAGGCACGGTCAAGGTCTTCTTTGAACGCTTCGTGTCCGTGGATATGCCGGAAATTCTCGCCCTTCGCTGCCGCGTGACAGCGGATTACGCCTGCAAGGTTGTGCTCCTTCCCGCTATCGAAGCGGACGTGACCAACGAGGATTCCAATTATGAGGAAACCTTCTGGTGCTTTGAAGGCGAGGAAGAGCATGAGGACGGCGTGCTCACCGTCGCCGTGCGCACCAAGGAAAATCCCTTTGACGCTCCGCGCTTTGCCGTGGTCGGCGCGATGGCCGTCGAGCCTTCGGGCAAGCTCAAAAAGAATAAGCGCGATATGGAGAAGGGCTTTGTCGCCCGCAAGCTCGTCTTTGACGTAAAGGCCGGGGAGAGCGTAGGCTGCGATAAGTTCGTGTGCGTCGCCACCAGCCGCGACCATAAGGAGGAGGAGCTTACGCTCAGCGCGCATGACGGCGCTTCGCTGGCCCATCTGGCCGGGTATGATTCCCTTAGGCGCGTACAGGAGCGTGCATGGGCGCGCCGCTGGGAAAAGGCGGACGTGACCATTCAGGGCGATATTGCCGCGCAGCAGGGCATCCGCTTCAACATCTTCCAGCTCTTTTCCACCTATTACGGCGAGGATGCGCGCCTGAACATCGGCCCCAAGGGCTTCACGGGCGAAAAATACGGCGGCGCAACCTATTGGGACACCGAGGCCTACTGCCTGCCCCTGTATACCGCCATTGCGGGCGAGGAGGTCGCCGAAAACCTGCTTCGCTATCGCTATTTACAGCTGGACGGCGCCTACCTGAACGCAAGGCAGCAGGGGCTGCCCGGCGCGCTGTATCCCATGGTTACCTTCACGGGCGTGGAATGCCATAACGAATGGGAGATCACCTTTGAGGAAATCCACCGCAACAGCGCAATCGCCTACGCTATCTACGCCTATACGCAGTATACGGGCAAGCGCGATTACATCGACAGCTGCGGCATTGACGTGCTGCTGGGCATCGCGCGCTTCTGGGCGGCCCGCGTGCATTACAACAAAAAGAAGGATCAATACATGATCCACGGCGTAACCGGCCCGAATGAATACGAGAATAACGTCAATAATAACTGGTATACCAACCGCATGGCGGCATGGGAGCTTGCCTATACGGCGGAGCAGCTGATGCTCATTCCGCGCGAGAAGGCGCAAACGCTCTGCGTTTCCGGCGAAGAAATCAAGCGCTTCCGCGAGATCAGCGAGAAGATGTATCTGCCCTATGACGAAGAGCTGGGCGTTTATGCGCAGCATGATACATTCCTGGATAAGGAGCTCATGCCGGCGAGCGAGCTACCCGAGAGCGAGCGACCGATCAACCAGCATTGGAGCTGGGATAAAATCCTGCGCTCCTGCTTCATCAAGCAGGCAGATACCTTGCAGGGCATGTATTTCCTTGAGCATCTGTATGACAAGGAAACCATTCGCCGTCACTTTGACTTCTATGAGCCGATGACCGTGCATGAATCGAGCCTTTCACCCTGCGTGCACAGCATTCTCGCCGCATCCATCGGCAGGCTTGACAAGGCGAAGGAACTTTACGCACGCACGGCGCGTCTGGATCTGGACAATATCAACAACGACACGGACGACGGCCTGCACATCACCTCCATGGCCGGAAGCTGGCTGTCCATCGTGCAGGGCTTTGCGGGCATGCGCACCGTCACCGGCAAGCTTTCCTTCGCGCCGCAGCTGCCCGAGGGCTGGGACGGCTACAGCTTCAAGATCGTCTATCGCGGCAGGCTCATCAAGCTCTCTGTGGATCTGGACGGTACGACGCTTGAATTGCTGGAGGGCGACACGCTGGAGGTCGAGGTCGATGAAGAGACGGTGGAGCTGACGCAGCCGTAAGCGACTAGAAAGGCGATGGGTGAATGATGTCTTTTCAGGAGGAATTCCATGTTTGATATCGCTGTGATCGGCGCGGGCCCTGCGGGCTACAGCGCTGCTATCCATGCACGCAAGCGCGAAAAAACCGTGATTGTCATCGGACAGAACACCGGCTGGCTCTCGCGCGCCGAATCCATTGAGAATTACCCCGGGCTTCCGGGCGTGCCGGGGCCTCTGCTTCTGAGCACCATGCGCGCGCATGCGATTGCCATGGGCGCAGAGCTTCGCAGCGGCGTGGTGCACCAGGTGATCCCGATGGGCGAAAGCTTCGGTCTTTCGCTGGGCGCGGATTTTGTGGAAGCCAAGAGAATCATCCTTTGCACGGGCGCCAAGCAGCCCAAGATTCTGCCCGGGGAAAACGAGTTTCTCGGACGCGGCGTGTCCTACTGCGGCACCTGCGACGGCATGCTCTATAAGGGCAAATCCGTCGCCGTGCTCGGTCAGGGGCCGGAGGCCGTACCCGAGGCAAATTTCCTCGCCGGAATCTGCGCAGACGTGACGTATTTCGGCAAACCGAACGAGGCGCTGGACGGACGCATCGTCGTCTGCGAGGAAACGCCCGAGGCCGTCTTCGGTGATGATCGCGCCGAAGGTCTGATCGTCTGCGGAGAACAGCTGCCCTTTGACGGCGTGTTCATCTTCCGGGAGGCCATGGCGCTCTCCTCGCTTATTGAGGGGCTTGAGATGGACGGCGCGTTTATTCGTGTGGATCGGAGCATGAAGACCGGCGTTCCCGGCGTGTATGCCGCGGGCGATTGCACGGGTCTTCCCCTTCAGGTCGCCAAAGCCGTTGGCGAGGGCTGCGTCGCGGCGCTCGCCGCCGCGCAGAGCCTGTGAGTATCGTGAAAAACGTTGGCAATTGCTGGTTTTTTCTTGCAGTCCGTGAGTTTATTATGCTATAATTGATGAATCAACGGATACTTAAGCTTACTTTCATCCTGATACGGAGGTTATTGCAAGAGGGAGGGATAGACGTGCGCACTATCGAGACCGGCTGCGCGATCGTGGATATCGTCGCATGGCCGAAGGATCGCCCGTGGGAGGGCCGCTATCAGACGTCCAGCCAGATTGAACAGGGCATTTGCAAGCTGACGCTTTCGCCCGAAGTCTTCCATGATCCGGCCAAAGCCAACACTGCTTACCGCCGCTTTGCCCGAAAGATTGAAAAGGCGGGGCTTGTGCCGCCGAGGGTCGTCTTCCGCTCCCTGAATTCCCATGCATCACACAATGTGTTCTGCATCCTCTCTACCACAGAATCCGTCTTCAACTCTGCCTGCGAGGTGGGCAAAATGTATGTGATCGAATCCGGTATAGACGATCTGCGCCGCCTGTGCGCCATTCGTCTGCGGGAGAATGATTCACAGGAGCAGGACGCTTAATTTTTCGTCTGCAACAAGAGGTTATTATGCTTAAGCTTCCTAAAGCCTATATGGATCAAATGAAACGCCTGCTCGGTGAAGCAGGCTTTTTTGCGTATGAAAAAGCGCTTGACGCGCGTGCGCAGCGCGCGCTGCGCATCAATTTGCTGCTCTGTCCGGACGGCTTGCCGCCCTGTGAAATTGAGGGACTGGGTGAGCACGTGCCGTGGGCCAAGGGCGCGTATTTTGTCGATGGAGACGCGCGCCCCGGTCTTTCGCCCCTGCACGAGGGCGGTCTGTTTTATCTTCAGGAGCCCAGCGCCCTGTCCTCCGCTTCGGCGCTGGCTCCCCGGCCCGGGGAGCGCGTGCTCGATTTATGCGCGGCTCCCGGCGGCAAGAGCACGCAAATCGCCGCACTCATGCAGGGAAAAGGGCTACTTGTATGCAATGAGCCCATCCCCTCCCGCGCGCAGATTCTCTCGCGCAATATCGAGCGCATGGGCGTTGCCAATGCCGTGGTCACCTGCGCCTATCCCGAGCAACTGGCAGAAAGATTCCCGTCTTATTTTGACCGGATCATGGTCGACGCGCCCTGCTCGGGCGAAGGCATGTTCAGAAGGCAGCCGGAGGCCATCGACGAGTGGAACGTGAATTCGCCGCAGGGCTGCGCCGATCGCCAGATGGATATTCTTGAGCAGGCTGCGAGCATGCTCGCTCCATGCGGGCAAATGGTCTATTCTACCTGCACCTTTAACGATACGGAAAACGAAGGCGTGCTTAAACGCTTTCTGAATCTTCATCCCGAGTTTTCGCTTGTGCCGTTCGCGCTGCCTGGTCTGCCTGCGGCAGAGCGCGGCTATGTGCATCTGTATCCGCACGAAATCCGCGGCGAGGGGCATTTTGTTTCGCTGCTTCAAAAGAGCGAGGACGCGCCCGGCGCGCCGCAGGAAGCGCCCGCAAAGAAGAAAAGCGCTAAGCCTGCTCGCGGCGCAAACGCGAAAAAGCCGCAGAGCGAGACCATTGAGCTGCCGAATGTACTGGCGCAGGGCATGACGTTTGAACGCCTGTATACCAGCGGAGACTTCCTATGGGCGCTACCCGAAGGACTTTGTATGGAGCAGCTTCGGGGAATCCGTGTGCTGCGCACAGGTCTTCTGCTGGCACACAGGGAGGGCAGGCGCGTCGAGCCGGATCACGCGCTGGCCATGGCGCTCAAGCCCTATCAGGCTGCGCGCTACGTGCAGCTGAGCGATGAACAGGCGCTTGCCTATCAGGCCGGAGAGACACTTGATCTGGGCGACTTGCCTTCGGGCTATACGCTGCTATGCCATCGGGGCGTATCCCTCGGCTTTGGCAAGCAGGCGGGCGGCCTGATGAAAAACCACTATCCAAAGGGCCTGCGCAGAAGGTAATCCCTCCTGCACAAGCAGCCGTCCGACGCGGCTTTGCGCAGTTTCCTCCTACACGGTAAAAAATAAGCCATCAGCGCAAAGCGAGGCCGGACAGTCGACTTATATGCCCGCTTGGATGGCCGAGCCGTATTAGGTCTTCCGTTTTTGCATACCATCGTGTATAATCACAGAGGGAGAGGAGCGTGCGCCCCATGAAATCTGTTCTGAAGCTTCTGTATATCGCGCTGGTCGGCGTGCTGGCTTTTTTAGGCGCGTTGTATATTGCCGCAGGCATGCGGGACGACGGCGCACCGTCAAGCCGCTTTGCGTCCGCCGAGTATGCGCAGGCGGCGACGCTCCCGCTCACGGAAGGAATGAATCAGGGGGAGGGGAGCGCGCTGTAGGGCGCGGAGATCGCCATGTTTACATCGAACGCATACGGCATGTTCTCCATGCCGACGCTTGAGACGAGGAGACTCATCCTTCGCCGAATCTCAAAAAGCGACGCGAAGGATATTTTTGCCTACAGTTCCGATCCCGAGGTAGCTCGGCATGTGCTGTGGAGCGCGCAGAAGGATATCGGCGAAGCGAAGGACTATTGCCGCTACATGCTGGCGCGCTATAAAAAGGATCTGCCCTCCAGCTGGGGAATTGTCGATAAGCGGACAAATCATCTGGTCGGCACCATCGGATATATGGATTACAGCGAGGACAATGCCAGCGTCGAGGTGGGCTATTCGCTCGCGCGCCGGCTCTGGAACGGCGGCTATATGACCGAGGCTCTTGAACGCGTAATCGCCTACACCTTTGATACGATGGATATCAACCGCATTGAAGCGCAGCACGAAATCGACAATCCCGCTTCGGGCCGCGTGATGGAAAAATGCGGCATGCGCAAGGAAGGTGTACTCCGTCAGCGTCTTTATAATAAAGGGAAATATGTGGACGTGGCGCTCTATGCGATTTTGCGCAACGACCCAAGACCGAAAAGCGCGCAATGCGCGTCCCCCTCTTCCGAAGCCGTTCGATGAAGAATAATATGCTCTCTTGAGCTTGACAGTACCTCGTTTTTGCTTGACATATCGGGATGCTTCGCCAGACAACGCCTTTTTTTCAAAGCAGCCCTTCATGATCAAGCCGCCTTGCACAATTTCCTATACGGTAAAACACAGCCGTCTGATCGGCGGCAGAAGGAGTACTATGATTAAACTCATCGCCAGCGATATGGACGGCACGCTTCTCAACGACCGAAAGGAGCTTCCGTCCGGCTTTCACGAAGCCATCCGCACGCTCAAGGCGCAGGGAACGCTCTTTGCCGTAGCCAGCGGCAGGCAATATGCCTCGCTGAGACGGGATTTTGAGGAATACATATCCGATATTCTGTTTATCGCAGAAAACGGCGCGCTGGTCATGCACGAAGATCAGCGTCTGCTCGTCGATCCCATGGACGCCGAAGATCTGCCGTCGATTATACGCGTCGCCCGCACGATAAAGGGCGTCTATCCCGTGATCTGCCGCCCGGATTGCGCGCTGGTGGAGAAGGACGCCTCCCCCTCCTTTATCGCGGACGTCAAGCGCTATTATCCCAGCTGGAAGGTCGTGAATCGTCTGGAGGACTGGTGCGACCTTGACGACGTATGCAAGATTGCCTTTTATGACGAGGGCGATGCGAAGACGCATGAATTTCCTTTGCTGCAGGAGGCGTTGGGCGAACGGCTGTGCGTCGTGCTTTCCGGCCTGCAATGGGTGGATATCATGAAGCCCGGCGTTCACAAGGGCAAGGCGATGGAAGGATTGCAAAAGATGCTGGGCATCCGACCGGAGGAATGCATGGCCTTTGGCGATTATCTCAACGACTATGAGCTGCTTGAAAGCGTGGGCGAGAGCTACGCGATGGAAAACGCGCTGGACGCGCTGAAAGACATTGCCAAATATATCGCGCCCAGCAACAATGACGAGGGCGTGATGAAGGTGCTCCGGGAGAGATTTGCATTGTGAAAACCATTGTCATTGACCGCACGTGGGACGGGCGAAAGATCAGGCGCTTTTTGCAAAAGACGCTGCCCGGCGCATCCATGGGCCGGATTCAGCAGTTTCTACGCACGGGGCGCGTGAAGATCGACGGAAAGAAGGCGAGTGAGGATTCCGTGCTCGCCGAGGGCTGCGCGGTTTCTCTCTACATCGAGGACAGCTTCTTTGAATCCCCGAAGCACGAGGATCCGTTTTATTCCAAGATTCGCCCCAAGCTGACCATTCTCTATGAGGACGCATATTTCTTGCTGCTGGATAAGCGCCCGGGGCTGATTTGCCACCCGGACGAAGGTGAAAAGGTGCATACGCTGCTGACCTATGCGCAGGCCTATCTGTATCAGAAGGGCGAATGGAGTCCCGAAAACGGCTTCGCGCCCGCGCTATGCAATCGGATCGACCGCTTCACAGGCGGCGTTGTGATCCTCGCCAAGACGCAGGAGGCCCTGCGCGCGATGGATCAGAAAATGCGCACGCACGAGGTGCAAAAATACTACCTGTGCATTGTGCACGGCAGGATGAAATACCCGGACGGCACGCTCAGACACTTTTTGCTCAAGCGCCCGGAGCAGAAGAAGGTGACCGTTCTTCGCAAAAACGAGCCCGGGAGCAAGGAAGCGATCACCTACTATCAGGCGATCGACGAGCACAACGCTCTGACGCTGTGCGAATGCCTGCTCGGGTCGGGCAGGACGCATCAGATTCGCGCGCAGTTCGCCGCCATCGGTCATCCTCTGCTGGGCGACAACCAATACGGCAATGCAAAGCTGAACGAACAGCACGGACGCACAAACGGACAAGCACTGTATGCATATCGGCTGATTTTTGATTTTGAAGACGCACAGCCCTGCCTGTCAGGTCTCAACGGATTGACGGTGCAGGTTCGGGACGTGCCCTTTGTGCGCGAATATTTCCCGAATGTGGTGATTCCGCAGGCCTGAATCGAAGCGCGGACGCTGTAAAGGAGACTGAGGATGAAAAAGATTGCCGTTCTGATTCCCTGCTACAATGAAAGCAGGACAATCGCCAAAGTAGTGAAGGATTTTAAGGCCGCTCTGCCGCAGGCAGATATCTATGTGTATGATAACAACTCTATCGACGGAACGGATCGGATCGCCAAAGAGGCCGGGGCCATTGTGCGCTATGAACGCAAGCAGGGCAAGGGCAACGTGATTCGGACGATGTTTCGCGAAATTCATGCAGACTGCTATCTGATGATTGACGGCGACGACACCTATCCGGCGGAGAACGCCGCGGAGATGGTTGATCTGGTGCTCAATCAGCATGCGGATATGGTTGTCGGAGATCGTCTTTCCTCGACCTATTTTTCCGAAAACAAGCGCATGTTCCATAGCTTTGGCAATGTGCTGGTGCGCAAGCTGGTCAATCTGGTCTTCGGCGGCGATATCACGGATATCATGACGGGCTACCGCGCCTTCTCCTTCCAGTTTGTTAAAACATTTCCCGTGGTATCCTCGGGGTTTGAAATAGAAACCGAAATGTCCATTCATGCGCTGGACAAAAAGCTGCTGATTCGTTCCATTCCCGTAACCTATCGCGACAGACCCGAGGGCAGCGAATCCAAGCTTAATACGATATCGGATGGCTTCAAGGTCATTCGGACGATCTTCACCCTCTGCAAGAATTACAGGCCGATGATGTTCTTTGGCAGCATCGCAGCCGTGCTGTGCGCGCTTTCCGTCATATTCATGACCCCCGTATTTCTCGAATACTTTAAAACCGGTTTGGTAAGGCGCTTTCCGACGCTGATTGTCGGCTGCTTTACCCTGTTGACCGCCATTATGTGCGTCATGAACGGCATGTCGCTTGAAAACGAATGTAAGAAGGCGAGGCAGAATTTCGAGGTTCAATCGAATATGATCGCGCTGCTCAAGGAGATTATGGACAGCAGAGACGGCCGATAAATGCCGCCCAAGGAGGATGCTTTGATGATTTCAACGCCGCGCCTGCGCGAGATCGTGCTGTGTATAATCGCAGCCTGTGCATGCTGTATGTTTTTAAGCGGATACTTTGGGGACATCTGGCGCGCCATGTCGGGGCTGCTTTGCTGCGCGCTGCTCTTTCTGAGCGCCGTGATGCTCCGTCCTTCGAAAAGGGAGAAAATCGCCTGTTTGCTGCCGGGCGGCGCGTTCGGCGTCATGTATACCGTCGGATACTCGTATGACAACCTTGATTCCTACGGCCTGCTGATGAAAAACGGGCGCACGTTCTTTGGCGCTCTTATGTGCATGCTGGCGCTTGCGCTGGTCGCCGCCTGTGTCTGCCTGCTGGCGATACGCTTGATGAATCGCCTGCGCGACGTCGCGCGCAGAAAAGGAGAAGCCGATGCGCAGGAAAGAAAGAGGCTCTTTGTGCTCAGCGCAGCGCTCATCTTTATGGGCTCCATCCCCTATCTTCTGCTGTATGCGCCGGGGCTGAACATCTATGACACGCACGATCAGCTTCTCCAGTTCTTTGGCTTTCCCAGCTATATCGGCGACGGAAGCGCGCTGTCGGATCATCATCCCGTTTTTCTGACGTTGGTGTACGGCGGGTTTATCAAGCTCGGTCTTGCGCTGGGCGATCCCAATATCGGTCAGCTTTTGTACAGCCTTGCAAGCATGGCGGTGCTTGCGCTTTGCTGGGCATACGTGCTGTGTACGCTCTATGATTTGGGCTTATCCCCAAAGGCTGTGCTTACCGCCGCATTGTTTGTTGCTCTGTATCCCGTGCTGGCGCTGTATGCCTTCAATATGTGCAAGGATGTGAGCATAGAGCCTTTTGTGCTGCTGTATATCGCGCAGAGCCTTCGCCTGCATCAGACGAACGGCGCAATTCTGCGAAAGCGAGGCTTTGCCCTCTCGCTCTTTGCCGTGTGCATGCTGCTCATGCTCACGCGCAAGCCCTCCATGTATGCGCTCTTATTTGCAGCTATCTTTTTCATCATTCGTTTTAAGGGCGTGCGCCTGCGTCTGGCGGCGGTGCTTCTGGGTTCAATCGCGCTCTTCCAATTCGGGTATAACGGCGTACTTTTGCCTGCAACGGACGTCATTGAGGGAGAAACGAAGGAAATGCTCTCCATTCCCTTCCAGCAGACGGCTCGCTATCTCATCACCCATCCCGACGACGTAACGTCCGAGGAGATGGACGTCCTAACGCAAGTGCTCGACGTCGAGCACAGCAAGGCGCATTACAACCCGCGGCTGAGCGATCCGGTCAAGGATTCATCCAATCCGCAGCTGGGCGATTCTCTTGCAGCGTATGTCCGCGTGTGGATATCCATGGGGCTGCGTCATCCGGGCGTGTATCTGGATGCGTGGCTGAACATGATCTACGGCTATTTCTATCCTTCGCAGAGCAACACCATCGTCTGTCTGACGCTCACTTCGCCGGACGCAGGCGACATCGTGCTCTCGCAGAACGAGAAGCTGGCGGATGCGCGCCTCGCTCTGTATAACTTCATTTACTTCACGCTGCGCAAAACGCCGGGCTTAGGCATGCTCTTTTATGTCAGCACCGTAACATGGGTGTTTCTGTTTCTGCTTGTCTATCTGGTCATGCGCGGCGGTCTTCGCGCGGCGACTCCATGGATGTTCTTTGTGGGTACGCTGGGCATCTGCATGTTCTCGCCCAAGAGCGGCGAAATTCGCTATATGTTGCCCATTCTCTATGGTCTGATCCCCATGCTGAGCACGGCGCTGCTTCCGGATAGCGTTCAAAAGGGGGCGCATTGTTCTTGAAGAAATCTCTCGTGCTTCGCACGCTCGTTTCAGCGCTGATGGCGCTGCTCTTCGCGCTCGTGTTCTATACGTTCAATACGCCACTCGGGCCAAGCATCGGCAGCGATAACGCCATCTATCTGACGATGGGAACCGCGCTTTCTCAAGGATATGCGCCCTATACGGATATTTTTGATCATAAAGGCCCACTCCTGTTCCTGATTCAGTGGATTCCTCAGGTGCTCGCCGGCGGTTATTCGACGTCGGCCGTGTTCATTGAGCAGGTGCTTTTCCTGTTTGCCTGTCTTCTGCTCATCGGAAGAATCGCCCATCGTCTTCACTCGCCCGTCTTTCCTGTGCAGCTGGCGTATCTGGCGCTGATCAGCTATCTGGTCGGCGGCGGCAATCTCAGCGAAGAATATGCCAATCTCTTTACCCTCATCGGCCTTAACGTGATCCTTGACGTATTCGGCGACGGATGCGTTGAAGAAAAAAAGCTCTTTGCTCCCGCATGCGCGCTCGGCGCGCTGAGCATGCTTTGCTTCCTGCTGCGCGCCAACAATGTGCTGCCACTGTGCGCGATGGTACTCGCGCTGACCGTGTATATGCTTCTCACGCGGGCGTTTGCTCCGCTTGCCCGCTGCGCGGCGGGGTTTGCGCTGGGGCTTGCTCTGGTTCTCGTGCCTGTGTGCCTGTGGCTTTGGGCCGAGGGCGCGCTTGAGGAGGCATTTTACGGCTCCATTCTGCACAACCTCATGTACGCAGAGACGGGCAGCGCAAGCCGCATAGCCCATCTTCTATACAGCTCTTATGGGCATATGGCAATATGGATCGCTGCGCTGACGTGTGTGGGCGCGCTGTGCCTGTGCAGACGTTCTCCCGCGCTGGCGTTCTCGATGGTCTGCGGCGCGGCGGCGGCAGGTCTGTCTGCGTTCCTCTCCCATAAATTTTATCAGCATTATCTGATACTCGGTGTGCCGCTGTCTGTCATGGGCGTCAGCGCAATGTTCGCTTGGATCAGGCGCGTTTTCGCTTGCGAGCCGCCCCGCCTCATCCGGCATTTTGGGGCGCGTTGCAAGCGATTAAACGCCTTATTTCACGCCAAAATATGGTTCGCTGCTGTGACTGGCGCATGCACGCTGATCTGCTGCACGGTGCTGCTTGACGCAGGCGTGAGCGCGAACAACGCCCGCCTTGCCGAGCGAGAGGAAATGGATACGTTGTTCGCCGACGCACAGACGCTTTATGCCCTTGTTCCCGAGGAAGACAGGGACAGCTTTATGGCCTATCGCGTAGAACCGAAATGGTATGTGGCGGCGCAAGCACTGCCCTGCATGCGTTTTTACTTTCTTCAGGAAGTTTTGGCCGCCGCCGATCCCGCCGTGATGGATGAAATCGTCGAGCAGTTTCAAACCGCCCCGCCCGTGTGGCTGGTTATCTTTTACAACCGCGAATTCGGCCCGCCCTATGATCCGCGCGTTGCGGAAATCTTTGAAACAAAATATGAATTTGTTGCCAGCGCAGGACAATATCAGCTTCTGCGACTCAAGGAGAAATGATGAAACAGTATGGCATTCGACACGAACTTTTAAGGACAGGCATGGGCTGCTTTCTCTTTGCCGCCTCCGCATCTGCGGTGAACGTACTGATTTTATCCTATGCCCATGCATGTTATGGCTATGCGCAGCTGCCGCTGTTCCTTGTCTGCGCGCTGGCCGTTTGTGTGTTTTTGCTGCTTTCCGGCGTGTCGGCTGTATGGGAAAAGCCGAAAGGAGGACGCACGTGAAAGAGAAGTGTTCGCTGAAAAGCCTTCTGCTCAAGCTGGGCATGGGTCTTGTTGTCCCGTTCATGCTCTTTACCGTGTTCAACGTCTGCCTGTCTGCGTGGCCGCTGTATGAGCGCGTACGTCCGGCGCTGGTGCTGGCGACGTTGCTGGGGTTAGCGCTGCTGCTTGTGCTGCTTCGAGGGATTCAAGCGCACGAGCATTTCCTCGTCGCGCACGAGCGGTCATGGACGTTCGGCGTGTGCGCGCTGTTTTTTCTCTCTCAAATCATTCTGGGCGGCATGCTGTCGTTCTCGCCGCACAGCGACATTGCGCTGTGTGTGCGTGCCGCGCAGGCATGGGCAATGGAGGGCGCGCCGTCTTCCGAGGATCTTTCGCTGCTGGCTGTCACGCCCAACAATTTCGCGCTGCTCCTGCTCTTTAAGCTGTTGATACAGGGAATTGGCGCGTCGGGACTGAATCTCTCGCTGCACAGCGCGGTCAACCTGCTGGGTGCGCTGCTTTTTATTCCCGGAACACTTGCGCTTTTGCAGAGCACAAAGCAATTGGGCGGCGTGCGCGCCAAGGCAGCGGCTGCCGTGCTGATGATGAGCTGTCTGCCGCTGCTTTACTGCACGGCGGAAATGTACACCGACATGCTGACGCTTTCGTTTGTGTCCATGGGCTTTTTCCTGCTGCTGAAGATGGCGCAGGCCGAAACGCAGCAGCGCGCGCTTTTCTATGCGCTGCTCGGCGGCGTGCTTCTGCTTGTCGGGCTTGAAATCCGCGTAACGGTGCTGATTCTCGTTATTGCCGCGCTCCTGTGCGGCGCGCTGTGCCTGAAAGCAAAACAGCTTACATGCTTTGGCGTGATGCTCGCCGTTTTGTTGGGTGGAAACGCCGTGTTCATGGCATACAGGGATGAGGTGATGGGCGAGGAAACGCTGGATACGCTCAGCATGCCCGTGGTGCATTGGCTGGTGCTCGGCGCACCGGATGAATACGGCTATACCTACGGCCGTTTCTCCGCAGAGGATTATCTCTTCGCTACGCGCATAACCGATCCGCAGGAGCGCGAGACAGCGCTTTGGCAGCGGCTCAAGGATCGCGTGTATCCTTACAGGAAGCCGCAGGTGCTTCTCTCCGCGCTCTCGCGCAAGAATCTGTCCACGTTCGGCAACGGCACGTTTGATTTTGACGAATTGATCGGAAATGAAAATCAGGCGCCTGCGCCCGTGCGTGCGCTACTCATTGATCAAACAGGCGCGAATCGCGTTTATCAGCATGTGACCACAGGGCTGCTGATGGCGCAGATGCTCATCGCCTGCGCATCCTGCGCACGGCTGCTGAGACAAAAGCGAGTCGGCTTTGGTTCAGCGCTGATCATGGTTTCGCTTACGGGAATCTTTCTCTTTCTGACGCTTTGGGAAACGCGCGCGCGATACTTTTTCAATTTTATGCCCATGCTGATCTTGGCAGGTTCGCTGCTTGTCGGTCAGCTTGATCAGAAGGTGGTCGAATGAAGAACAAAGCCTCCGTTATGAAATTCCTGCTGCTTGTCGGCATGGGGCTGATGATTCCCTGTTACCTGTTCACGATATTCAACGTATCCTTTGCTCCATGGGATCTTTATGCGAGAAACAAGCCGCTGCTGCTCGCGCTGACCTTGGCGGCCTTTGCGTTTTTGATGCTCTGCATGCGGGCGGTGGACAGACACGAGAGCTTCCTTGAAAAAAACGAAAAAGCGCTGCTTTCCGTTTTTACGCTGTTTGTCTTTGCTGTGCAAATGATCTTGGGCGTGCAGTTGCGTCATATCCCGTTTACCGATGCGGAGCAATGCTATACCGCCGCGCAGCTGCTCGTAGATACAGGCACATTCGGCAACAATGAGCGCTCGTGGATCTATTTCACCCGCTGCACAAACAACCTCGGCGTGATCTACGTCCTTGCGGCGATCTTCCGCTTTTTCGCCCTTTTCGGCTGGCAGGACAGGTATATGCAGATCGTACTGGTCACGAGTCTGCTCTTTTCTCTGGGATTGCTTGCGAGTGCGCGCATATGCCGCAGGCTTGGTGGCATGCGGGCGCAGGGACGCATGATGCTGCTCTTTGCCAGCTGTCTGCCCTTTTTCTACTGCACGAGCGAGCTTTATACGGATGTTTACGCGCTCGCATTTCCAACGATGGCGATCTATTGCCTGATGCGTGCGCAGCAGCAAAGAACCCGCGCGGGAAGGCTGGGCTTTGACGCGCTCTTTGCGCTGTGTACGGCGCTGGGTGCACAGATGCGCTTCACTGCGATCATTCCCTCCCTCGCCTGCCTGATCTGGTTGCTGTTCAGCAAACGGTATACGCGCCTGCTGACGGCTTCGCTGCTCATGAGCGTATGTCTGCTTGCCGGGCAGGGGCTTGTAAACAGCGAAACAGCAAAGCATCTTGACCCGGCCGACACCAAGGCGCGCGCACATCCTCTCCTGCATTATCTGGTCATGGGTCTGCCCGTACAGGAGGACGAGGGGTACGGCGGCTATGGCTACGGCAGATGGTATTTATTTACCACGAGCTTTGACGATCCTGCTGAACGCGATGCGGCGCTCAAGCAGGAATTCATCGACAGAATCTATTATCTGCGCTATCCAAATCGTCTTTTGAACATGATGTCTCGCAAGAATTATGCAACCTTCGGCAGCGGTGCGTTTGGGCTGAATGTGTTGATTGAGGCGGACGAACCTGCGGCGAACAACTTGGTCAAGCAGGTCATCTTCCGCAGGGGCAAACTCTATACGGCATATGAATATCTGTGTACGGCGCTGTTCCTTTCGCACATGCTGCTTGCCTGCCTTTCCTGTGCGCAGCAGATTCGACGCAGACAGACAGACGGAGCGCCACTGATGATCGCGCTGATTGGCGCATTCATCATTCTGAGCATCTGGGAGACGAACTCGCGCTACTTCTTCCAGTTTGAGATGGTACTCCTGTGCGCGGCTGCGCTGTTTGAGACACCGCAAAATCCGAAAAAAGCATAAGCGCGCCGTGCGCGTACTCTCTTCAGAACCAGTCTTTCATCACGAAGCAGCTTCGTACTCGCCGCACGATGCTTTGCGCAATTTCCCCATACAGCAAAAGGAGCTGTCAAGCTAAGAATTCCGATATTTCAAGAAGCATTCACGCCCCAACTATACTTCTTGAAATATATAGTTGCCAAATGTATTGACAATGTAATTACATTCCGCTATAATAGTTCTTGTAAGGAGGGAAAGCTAATGCCAACAATCAGCATTTTTCGAGGTATCAAGGTTTTCATCAATTACAGCGAACATAACCCGCCGCACTTTCACGCAAAATACGGCAGCGAAGAAGTTTGCGTAAGTATCCACGACTTGGAAGTTATTACAGGAAGCATCCCCAATAAGCAGTTAAAAATGCTTCTGGGTTGGGCGGCTTTCCATCAAGAAGAACTTCTGGAAAACTGGAACCTTGCCGCAAATGGCAACGAACCTTTCAACATTAAGCCCCTTGAATAAAAGGGGCTTAATGCCTTGTGTGTTTAAGGAGGTATTGGTTAATGGAAATGCCACTTGAAGTTAAAGAATACTTTGCCGCAGAAAGAAGAACTATTTGCAAGGTTGTTCCCAATGCAGATTTCTCACTTACTCTTACTTTTGATAATGGCGAAGTGAAAGTATATGATATGAAAGACACTATCAACAAAGGAGTATTTGCAAAGATTAAACCACGTTTCTCAACCGCTTTTATTGATAATGATACTGGTGCTGTTGCTTGGGATATTGACCCTACGATTGATAGCAATATCGTTTGGAATAATCGCGTTGATTTGTGTCCTGATACTTGCTATATTTACAGTAAGAAGGTTTAAGTATGGCAAACAAAACACAAGTATTTCAATTGCGATTAACAAAAGAAGAAAAGGAATTGATTCAAAAGCAGGCAGAAAAAGTTGGTTTGTCTATGGCAAGATACCTTGTAATGCTTGCCAAAAAAGACAGGGCAGCGCAGGATAGTTAATCCACCTTACTTTTGAATATATAATGTGGATAGGTAGGAACCATTAGAAAAAATTTTTGAAAAAACTTTGGACACTGTGAGTTAATGGTTCCGTGATAGATTTTATATATAGTGAAAGGGTGAGGAATGAAAATTCCTTACCCTTTCATTATAGCAAAAGGAGAAGAAGTTGAATGACAGACTTTTACACAGACCTGAAAACAGGTAAAGAGGGCGAATAGCTATTCGCCGCAACAATGGCGGCACGAGGTCACACAGTTATTGACGTAAGCAATGATTAGAGTTATAGAAACAAAGACATTGATTTTGTGCTTACAAACCGCATCGGAATGAGCTTGACAGCTCCTTTGATATATAGGAGAACCTACCGATAATCCGTCGCTTCGGCGCATCGCTTTCTCGCTCATGAACGAAGCAGAAATCAGCGTCTTCGCATCCTGCGAACCGCCATGCACAGCCGCTTGGTGCAGCACGAAATGCCCAGCGGTACGAGCAGACCCGCAAGCAGATAGAGCACGTTCCATTCAGAACAATTGCCCGGAGCATAGAGATAGCTCTGCTGTGTGCGAAAGGCGAGCACGCTGAAATCCTTCGCGCCCACGCCCAGCGCATTGAGCGCGAGGAACACGCAGTCAAGGGCAAAGAACCCCATATAATGGTGCATCATGATCTCAAAGGTGCTGCGGCTGACGGCCAGCGCAAGGCGGCTCTTTTGCACATACGGCCCCAGCAGACGCGCAATGCGCAGATAAAACGCAATGGCCAGAGCTGCGCCGAAGTAAACGCCAAAGGGATCGCATACAAAATACGTGCAGGACGAGAGCAAATATGCCAGATTCTCATAGCGCACGCATAGCAGCGCGCGCAGCACGACAAGCGCCGTCAGATACGGCAGGGTGGGCAATCGATCATGCGCTTCAAGACGCGTACGATAGAGCATGCCGCCCGCGTAACCCGGCAACAGGATCAGCGTGCGCATCAAAAAGAGCGGGAGCGCCTGCTGACGCTGATCATGGCATAGCTGCGCGGCGATAACGCCAGGAATCAGGCAAAAGAGGAAGGTGATCCATTCATTTTCACGCCAGAGCTTTGAAGCACGGCGCACGAGCATGTAGATCACCTGCGTCAAAAAGAGCGGAAAAAGAAACCACGAACCGAGATTCCATGCGAAATGCTCGCCGTCCACAATCGGCGCAAGCAGCAGCGTGTAAGCAGAAAGCGGTTCGCCCAGCTCAAAGCCGCCAAAGCGGCGCAGCAGCGCAGCGCCCACGCCATAGACGACATTCCATAGATACAGAGGAAGCAGCAGCTTTTTCGCCCGGGAAAGAATATCCTGCAGCACGCTTTCATGCGTTTTGAAAAAGTAACCCGAACCGAAAGCGAAGAGCATCAGATGAAAGGAGTAATACCGAAACAATCCGCCCATATCGAACATGTCAGCCAAAGAGGTATGACCGTCAACCACAAAGACGATAGCGAGCAGATAGAGCGCGCGCATGGTCATGTTCTCGCGCGGTGCGGGCTTGCTTGATTTCATGGCGTGCTTCCCCCTTTGCAGAACGACCCCAAGCGGAGCGCCTGCGCAACAGCAATGCGTTTGATGCGGAATCAGGCTTAAGCGCTCTGACCCTCTATGATTATATCATATTTCCGCAAACGGTCAAATCGGCGCGCGAAACGCTCGGTCAGGAAGCCTTGTCGCTGACCACCGGCTTAATCCACTTGCCCGAAATCAAATAGCGGCCATAGACGATGCCTTTGAACGCATCTTCGACCAGATACATGATCGCATAGGTAACCGGCACGCTCAATCGCAGCACGAGACCTGCGACGGCCGTCAGCGGAATGCCGAGCAGATAAGCGGAGATCGTATCGACGATCAGGCCGTACTTTGTATCGCCGCCGGCGCGGAACGTACCGACGACCATCATAAACTGAATATTGCGTAGCGGCATTTCCAGCGCATAAATCGCTGCAACCGCCAGCGCATCCGCGCGCACAGCGTCCGACACGCCGAACAGAGAGAGAATCTGCCCGCGCAGCAGCAGCACCAAGCCGCCCACTAGCAGGGAGAGCACGACGGTCAGTTGCAGATGGCGCTTAGCGCAGAGCTTTGCTTCATCCGTTTCTCCCCTGCCGATCAGGCTGCCGATCATCACCGCGCAGGAGGAGCACAGACCATAGACCGCCACGCTGGTCAAATCTTCGATGGACTTGACCACGGTGATGGACGCATAGGCCTGTGTGCTCATATGCCCGTAGATCGCGCTGTAAATCAGATTGCTGAGCGCCCAGACGGTTTCATTCAGCATAGCGGGCGCGCCCACGCGCAGATAGCCGGCCAAGAATTCCCGATCAATATCCGCCAGAGCGCGAAGCGGCGCGCGCGGAATCGTTCCCTTCATGCGACCGCCGATATGGATAACGGCGGCATTGACTGCAGCGGCGAGGACTGAGGCGATTGCCGCGCCCGCCACGCCGAGCTGCGGAAAGCCGCACAGGCCGAAGATCAAAAGCGCATTGAATACGACGTTCACCACGACCGAACAGGCCGCGCCGATAAAGGGAAGCGCAACCCGCTGCGTGCTTTGCAGCATCGTGCTGCCCGAACGGATTAACGCCTGAAAGGGATAACTGACGGCGATGATGCGCAAATAGACGGAGGCGATGGAAATCGCCTCCGGATCCTTTGAAAACAAGCCGATAATTCTTTCCGGAACGAGCAGCGCCGCCGCCATGAAAACAAGAGCGACCGCCATGGTGCATACGCTCATCAGGCTGTACGTGCGCCGCATGCCCCGTTCATCCTGCGCGCCGAAGTATTGGGCAATGAACACGCCCGCGCCGCTGGTAAAGCCGAAGAGCACGATGCCCAGAAACCACGACCATTTGCCCGCCATTCCCACGGCGGCCAGCGGCGTATCCCCCAGCGCGCCGATCATCACGGTATCAATAAGCGTGAAGGAGGAAAAAAGCAGGTTTTGAAGCGTCACGGGGATAGCGATGGAGAGCATCGTTCCCCAGAAATGATGTTTTTTTGAAGCTGTCATATTGATTTGATATCTCCCGGTTATCCCTGCTGAAGGGCCAGCACCTGAAACACTGGGCTGTGCTCGGTAATAAACGGCCCGTCCTGCATGTAAAAGAGCACGCCGGTGACGGGCGTTTTCATCATCTCGCGCACCGCGCCGTCGCAGGGATTCATGATGAAGGCGACCTGCTCGCCGCGGCGCACATGCGCGCCCGCCAGCTTGGCGCGGCGCAAAAGGCCCGCCTCGGTCGCATGAACAGTGACCAGATTGTCGTTGGTGATGACGCTTGCCTTGTGGCCCGGCGTATAATCGCTGCGGATGATCTCACGGCTGTTAAGGAAGCGAATGATTGCGCGCAGCGTCTGATCCGCCGCCGCCTCATCGATCTCCCGCGTCTTTCCGGCGTACAGGGAATAGGCCTGCGTACCGGCGAGCTGCCAGACATAGTTGAGCGTCGTCTTGTCCGCGCTGCGCGGCTGGCGCACGTAGACATACGGAAGCCCGAATTCACAGGCCAGCTCAGGGTTCTGCCTGCCGGTGTTCATCATGCGCACATGGGGTACAAACGAACCCGGCTGATAAAAGCTGGTAAGCTGAACACCGTATTTATACAGACGAAGGCGCTGCAAAAGCGCGTCCGCGATGCGCTCGGTCGTCGCGCCGTCGGCGTCGCCGGGAAAGCGGCGGTTAATATCCATATTTTCCGGCGCCCACAGACGCGTATCCACGTTCATGGAGAATCCGCTCGCCGAGGGAATGACCATCACGCTCTTGCCCGGCAAAATGCCGCCATCGCGCTCCACCTCGCGCAGATAGGCCACCAGCCTTGCGCAGACGTAAAGCTGCTGCACCTCGTCGCCGCGCAGCGCGCCGAGTACCGCGCAGCTCTTCTCGCCCTTGCCGAAGCGATAGCCCATGATGTTCATGTCGTCTCTGAAATAAGACGGCACGGTAAACAGCACATCCTTTTTCATGGCTGCTCCTTTCTGACCAGACGGGCGATCAGCGTGCCCGGATATACGGCGGAATAGCTGCGCTGGGAGAAGACCAAGCCCTCGCAGGGCGCTTTGATCTCCTCGAGCACCACGCCGTGGAACGCATCGATGATTCTGCCCAGGGAGACGCCCTCCTTCACCCACTTGCCGCACAGCTCCTCGGGCACATACACGCCCGCATGCTCGCAGGTCACGCGCTGCCCGTTTTCATGCGCGCGCAGACAGGGGATCATGACATCGTCGCCGGGAACCTCGGGCGCATCGCCCGTAAAGATGCCCATTTGCTTCATCTTGCATAGAATGCCGGACACCACCTTGTCGGCGATTTCCTGCGGATTGCGGCTGCGTTCGTCCGCTTCCAGAATCATGGCCTGCGTTCCAAGCTTGTTCAGCGCGCCGGTCAAGGATGCGTCATAGGTCGTTCTGTCCGAATAGATCCAGATGAGCTCCGGATGCAGCGCGCGCGCCTGCTGAGCCATATATTCTGCGTTGGCAGCGTTCAGGCGCACCTCGTAGACCTCGCTCTTGTGCTGCGTGCTGGCATGGATATCCAGAACCAGATCCGCGCCGAGCATGTCCTGCACGATGTCATGGCACATGCGCTCAAGCGGCGTACCCTGCTTATCGCCCGGGAACGCGCGGTTCATATCCAGCCTTGTGCCGGAAGGCACCATGCGCTCCCCGATATCCAGACCCAGCGGGTTGAGCATCGGATAAATATCCACCACGCCGCGCAGATGCTCGCTGTGCGCCATGATTTTCTGCGCCACCCCGAAGACGATCAGCTGTCCCATCATTTCATCGCCGTGAATGCCTGTGGCAATGCACAGACGTCCCTTTGCGCCCTCCTCAGGCGCATAACGACAGCGACGCACCGTCCAATGCTCGTCAAAGGGCATGGTCACGCTGCTGATGGTGGTGATTTCCCTCACAAGAGCCAAAGCCGTCCACTCCTTTAAACGGGAAACAGAGGCTTTCCCGTGTATTTCCAAGCAGAATGCTATCACAAAACCATGTGATTTGCAAGCGAAAGAGAATTATGCTATACTAATTCCAACCGGATCATGGGATTTTCTTCGTATCGGGGAAAAATCCTTTGGAAAGCTCTGCAAAAACGCCTTCCGATCTGTCTGCGGCGCTCTGCCGCCGAAGCTTTACGCTGTCCATCCTTCAAGGCGCCTGACTCCGCTGCAAAGCAGCGTAATGAACGCCATGCCGTCGACTAGGCAGCGTTCATCATGGTGCTTTACAGACCGGACGGATGGATTTATAACCGTCCTTCAACGATGGAAGGGAGGATTTTATGAAAATCGGCCTGTTTAC
>CAZACG010000001.1:22433-30536 GCA_964483645.1 uncultured Oscillospiraceae bacterium
TATAACCGTCCTTCAACGATGGAAGGGAGGATTTTATGAAAATCGGCCTGTTTACGGATACCTTTTATCCTGAGATTAACGGCGTGGCTACCTCCTGCCTGACGCTTGAACACGAGCTTACGCGTCGTGGTCACGAGGTGCATGTTTTCGCGCCCAAATGCAAGGGCTATGAAGCGCATGAGAACGAGCGCTACCATTATATCGCCTCCGCGCCCCTGATTGCGCTCAAGGACAGGAACGTTGCCTTTCCTTCTCCCATCACAACATGGGAAGCGGTCAAGCTCGATTTTGACGTGGTGCATACCAACAGCGAATTCGTCATGGGCTACTTCGGCCGTCATGTCGCCAAGTCGAACGGCAGCGTGCTGGTGCATACCTACCATACCGCATGGGAGGAATACACGCATTACCTGACCAAAGGGCTGGGCGATGAGACGCTGCGCAAGGCGACGCGCAAGTATTCCCAATGGTGGTGCAATCACTTTGACCGCGTGATCACGCCCACATCCAAGACGCTTGAGATGCTGCGCGGCTACGGCGTACGCGCGCCGATCGACATCATTCCCAGCGGCATGGACATTGCCCGCTTTGCTCCTGAACGCATCAGTGCGCAGGATATCGCCGATACGCGCCGGGAATGCGGC
The DNA here is from genome assembly GCA_964483645.1 of uncultured Oscillospiraceae bacterium. Lineage (GTDB taxonomy): Bacteria > Bacillota > Clostridia > Christensenellales > Aristaeellaceae > Ventricola. Next base: position 23,078 of record CAZACG010000001.1, read on the forward strand.
GTGCTGCCGGGCGAGCGCGTGCTCGTGAACATCGGCAGGCTTGCACAGGAAAAGAATCTGGAGCGCGTCATGCGCGTCTTCCCGCTCCTTCGCGAGCGATTCCACGATCTGCGCTTTGTCATCGTGGGCGAGGGACCGCAGCGCGAGATGCTCGAACGCATGGCGCGCGATCTGGGCGTGGAGGAATCTGTTTCGATCGTCGGCCCGAAGCCGTGGGAAAAGATTCATCTGTATTATGCAATCGGCGACGTATTTGTCAGCGCCTCCCGTTCGGAGACGCAGGGTCTGACCTATGTGGAGGCTATGGCCTCCGGACTATGCGTGTGCGCGGTCAACGATGCATGCCTGAACGGCGTGATCGAAGACGGCGTCTCTGGCATACTCACCGAGGACAGCGACGAGGCGCTGCTTGCAGGGCTGACGCGCGCCTTCTGTGAGGAGGGACGGACAATTCAAAAGCATGCGGCAGAATACGCGAAGCCCTTTGGCATGGAAGCGTTCGCTACTAAGGTCGAGGCCTGCTACCGGCAGGCGATTGCGGACGCGTAATACCGCTCTTCGCGTTATGGATACGATGAGGATTGAGGACGACAATCGCTTGTTTTTATCTTCAAACCATATGCTGTCCATTCTCAGGTTATCGGCATAAGGCTTCGCACGCTTTCCGTTTTTCAATTAATCATAGCAAAAAGCCGCTTCGGAAGAAGAAGCGGCTTTTTCTTTATCAGGTTAAATCAAGAAGCTTAGAGGAAAAGGTGCTGACAAGCAAAGAATTCCGACATGTTAAGCACAAAACGAAGCATTGCACCCGAAGGTTTCCAATGCCGATCGGAAAGCCCTTTGGCAGAGCGTTAAGGGCAGAGCCCCAAGCTTTGCAAAAGAGCCTTTTCTTTGCTCATAACAAGCTGCATTTTCTCAAAAGGGTCGGCCTTCTCCGCTTATTCAATCGCCTTGGGCAAATTCCATTTAAACGCCGTCGCCAGAAGCCTGAGCGTCGTAGTCAGCGTCCAGCCCACGGCATAAGCCACAGGCGAGGATACGCCCAAGCGCATCAAGACTGCGAAACACATCGCGCCAGAAATGGCGGCGACGGCATAGACATGCTTGGAAAGAACGAAAGGCATTTCACGAATCATCACATCGCGCAGCATGCCGCCGCCAATGGCCGTGACCGTACCCAGAAACGTAATGAGCAGCATATTGTCGCCAAAGCCAGTTTCCAGCCCAATGCGCGCGCCGGAGACGGCAAAAACGCCCAAGCCGATTGCGTCAAACACATTGTTAATCTGTTCGATCAGCCTTTCGCGCTGCACATAGCGTTCCTTGAAGATGCGCGCGAGCACAAACACGGCGAGCGCGCAGACGACCGCCAAGAGCACATAGCGGCCATTGAGAAACATGCGCGGCGGAAAGCAGCCAATCAGAATATCGCGGATTGTGCCGCCGCCCAGCGCCGTAATCACAGCGAGCAGCATGACGCCGAACAAATCGTTGCGCTTATCCACGGCGACCATCGCGCCGGAGACGGCGAACGCCGCTGTGCCGATCCACTCGCCAAGCTGAAAGATCAAATCAATGTCCTTCATTCGAGTTCTCCCTGATCTCCGCGCGCATACGCCGCCGTCAGCACGTCGCAAAGCGGGATATGTACGTCCTTCTTTCTTCCGGGAAAGCGCGCCGAAAATCCTTCCTCATCCATGGCGGTAACGAGCAGATTTTTTTTGACCATCACGCCCTCCAGCATGAGCACCACGCAGATTTTTCTCTCCCTCTCCAGAGAATACTGCAAAAAGCGTTTTATCATGGCTTACTGCGTCACCTCATAAATGCGTACGTCCGGGTTTTCATAGACCAGCGCATAGCTTTCCTCAATCATTTCCGTATCCACGTCAAACTCGCTGCGCTCGTAATCGCTGACGTAAATATAGTCAACCCCATAGGTATCAAGCACGTCCGCGTTCCGGGCGGGCTGCTCATAAAAGCGCTCGCAGTCGTTCGCCTGCTGCGCATAGCTTAGACCATGGAAGAACACGTAGAGATCGCTTCCGCAGATAATCTGTCTGCCCGCCAGCGAACAGACCGGATTGATGTGCTGCTGTCCGGTCAAAAAGACCGCGTCCTTGTCCGTGTTTTCCTCGATCCATTTTCCCGCTTCCACATGATTCTTGCCAAAGAGCTGATAGCCGGAAACCGTCTCCCGAGCGATGGAGAGCGCACCGGAGGTCACGCTCAGCATCATGATCAGCAGACAGAAGAGATTTCTGCCCGGCAGTCCGCGCAGACGCTGCATCAGCATGGAGCCGTAATCCGCCGCAAGAATCGACGCGAACATATACCAGATGTAAAAGAGCTTGTTGTTGTCGTATTCGTTGCGCTGGAAGAGAATCGTCTCCGCAACGACGAAAATCGCCGTCATACCCAACACGATATCCACGTAACCGCGTTTTTGGGCGCACAGCACAGCGCCCAGCATCAGCAAGAAGGGCAAGCCGACGTTCTTGACCCAGAACCATGAATAAAAGTCGATCATGCCGCGATTGCCGCTGTTGTTGACCCAGTTGAACTGAAACCGCAGCACGCCGCCCTCCACCGTCTGCTCAATCGCATTGCCCAGCAGCTGCGGCGCAGCGAGCAGAAGCACAATGCCCAGATACACGCCCGAGCGCGCAAGCACGCCCTTCCACGCCTTCGGCTCCATGACGATGCGTCCGAGCAGATAGCCGCCGGAGAACAGCCCCAGCGCCAGAAACGTATGCGTATGCACAAGGGGTAACGCGCCCGCCCAGAGCGCGAGCAGCACAGTCTGCCCCATGGAGCGCTCCCGCTGGGAGCTGATGAGCAGATAGAGCGCGGGCAGCACCATCGCCCAGCCGCCCAGCAGCGCGCGCTGGGGAATCAGCAGATCCGCGATGACATTGGAAAAGCGCAGATTGTAATCCGGCTGATTGGCCGGGGTCTTGTAATAGCCGGTAAAAATCTCGCCGATCTTTTGAAACTGATCCTTTCCGGCGAGATCAAAATCGTATAGAAAGCCCAAACCGCCGTTGAAGAAAAAGAACAGCGCGGCCACGGCGACGGCCTTGGGACGATCATGCAGAATCTGAGCGGCAAGGAGCATAAAGCCCGTATACGTCAGCGCCATCAGCAGCGTGCCAGGGACAATGAGCGACGCATTGAGCTCCATGCCCATGAGCAGGAAGCTCGTACTCAGCGCATCTGCCAGATAGGGATAGGCCAGCTTCGTTCCATAGAGCAGGTTGTAATCGGGCGGAAAGGCCATGTCCTTCATAGAGGCGATAAAAGACAGATGCATGCATAAATCGCCATAGGTGGACTGACCGCACCAGTAGGAGCCGTCCGAGGCGGGCATGACCATATGCGTGTATTGCAGATAGGCAGAAAGCGCTGTCAACGGCAGCACAAGGATGGCCAGCATGGGCAAAAGGCGCTTGTCTTCCCAGCTCAGCGCCTTGAGGCCTTTTCTCCCGGTCAGCCCTGCGGCAACGGCGCGAAAAGGGCGCGCAAGCGTAGCGCGCACGGAGCTCTTTTCCTGCTCGTTCTTTTTGAAAGCCTCCCTGCCCACAACACCCGCGCACAGCAGCACAAGTACAGCGAGCAGCGCCGCAGACGCAGCATGCGCCTTGAGCGAAAAATCAAAGGCATATGCGCACAGCGCAGGCAGCTGCATCATCAGCAGCAAGCCCAGAGACACGCCCAGCCAGAGACGCACGATCGGGCTTTTGCCGGGCAGAAGCATGCGTATCATCATCACGCCGCCCAACAAAAACAGCAGCAGAAATCCTATTGCAGCCATGTGTTCTCCTTATTCGTCACGTTGCCTGTTCGCCGCGGAGCACCTCAAAGGCGGCCTTTCTTCTGCGCCGCCTGTGCTGTCCATCCTCCGGCTCGTCTATCTGCGTGTCCGTGCGTTCGGTTTCCTCCTCCTGCGCCGTCTTTTCCTGTCCAACAAGCGCATGAATACCCTCTTCGCCGATTTTCTCCGCGTCCTCCTTCATCATATGAAGGTCTTTAAGCGCCTGCACGCGGCGGTTTTTCTCCTTTTTTTCCTCACGCATTTGGCGCGCGGCGGCCTCGGCGCAGATGGCCTGCGCGGTCATGGACAGATATCGCGCGCGGGCAAGGCTTAAAATCGCAGCGTCCAGCAGCACGATGCAGACGACAAGCAGCGGCACGGCGAACAGCCATTTCAGCCCCAGAAAGACCGCTAACGCCATCAGCAGCACGGTCAGCACGGCGGCAAAGATGACGTACAGCTTCTGAATCCGCCTCGCGCTTTTGCGAAGAGCGATTGCCGTCCTGTTGGTCAGGCGAATCGCATCCTTTCCTCGTTGCTTCTGCATACTATTCCTCATTTCTGCACGACGGCGAGCAGCAGGTCAAATGCGGCCTGAACATCCCGCATATCGACCATCTCCGCCGTAGAATGCACATATCGGCAGGGAATGGAGATCACGCCCGTAGGCACGCCGCAGCGGCTACGCTGAATCGCGCCTCCATCCGTGCCGCCATAGGGCAGCACCTCGCGCTGCACGGCAATGCCGTTTTCCCGCGCCGTCTCAAGCATTCTATGCACCACATCTGGCGTGCAGATCAGCGAACGATCCATAATCTTGACCGCAGCGCCGCCGCCAAGCTTGACGGTCAGCCTGCTCGCCGCCTCCGGAACGTCGCCCGCAGGCGTCACGTCAATACCAATGCCCAAATCAGGCTTCACCTGATACGCCACCGTCTTCACGCCACGCAGCCCGACCTCTTCCTGCACGGAGAAGACCGCGACAACGTCGTTTTTAAGTCCTTCGGGCAGCGCAAGCATGGCCTCCAGCTGAACAAAGCAGGCAATCCGGTCATCCATGGCCGGAGAAGCAATTCGATGCTCGCCAAGCCGCGTCATGCCCGGTTTCATCACGCACATATCGCCCTGCTCGACCATGGAAAGCGCCTCGTCCCTATCCTTTGCGCCGATATCCACAAACAGATTTTCGACCGTCACGCTCTCCTTGGCGCTTCCATCCTTGCCAACCACGCCCTGCACGCCGTTTTCAAACACGACATGCACGCCGCACATGCCCGCAGCACTCACGCCGCCGACGGCGGCAACGCGCAAAAATCCATTTTCGTCCGCGTCGATGACGGCGAGGCCGATATGATCCATATGCGAGGAGAGCATGATGCGCCGCCCCGTGCAGTCGCCCTTTTTCACGGCGATGAGATTGCCCATGACGTCAGTTTCAAGGCTGTCCACATGTCCGTCAAGCGCGCGCTCGATGATCGCGCGCACATGGCCCTCACGGCCGGACGGGCCGTAGCCGGAGAGAATATCGCTGAGGAGCTGCATATTCATAGGAATCGGTCCTCCTATTGTTTTTCTTATCCATGAAAACTTAAATATCTTTTGGAAGCGCCAAGGGACTTCGTCCCTACCCTCTATTAGCTTCGCGTGTTTGAGGACTGTGCGAGAAGGACGGCTTCCGTAAGGTCGCGCACCGCGTCGATATCCGACTTCTTCGCCACGCTCAGCGGTGAATGAATATACCTGCACGGCACGGAAATCACCAAACAGGGGACGCCCGCGCCGGTGAGCTGAATCACGCTCGCATCCGTCGTGCCGGACACACCTTTGCGCATATGCACGGGAATCTGCTTTTCCTTCGCCGCCTGTTTGGCGCATTCAAGCAGCTTCCAATCCGCAATCATCCGCTTATCCATAAATCGCAACGCCGCGCCCATGCCGCATGTCGTCACCTGCTGATGGCTTTGCGTCATGCCCAGATCACAGGCCGCCGTGCCTTCCAGAATAATCGCCAGATCCGGCATGACGCGCTTGGCCGCTACCTTGGCTCCGCGCATGCCAACCTCCTCCTGTACGGTGAAGGCGAATATGAGCTCACCCGTATACGCGCTCTTTTCAAGCAGATCCAGCAAAATCGCGCAGCCTACACGGTCATCCAGCGCCTTGCCCTTGATCATTCCATCTCCGAACTCGCGATAATCGCATTCAAAGGTCGCATAGCTGCCCAGCGGGCAGAGTGCCTCGGCTTCCTCGCGTGTCGTCGCGCCGATATCCACGGAAATCTGCTCCCACGACGGCGCGCTCTCACGATCTGCCTTGCTCATCAGATGCACAGCCTTCAGGCCCACCACGCCCGGCACGGCCTTTTCGCCGACGAGCACGCGCTTGGAAATCACCGCGCGCGCATCAACGCCGCCCACGCAGTCCACCTTAAGCAGGCCGTCCTCTGTGGCAAAGCGCACGATCAGACCAACCTCGTCCATATGCGCGCAGAGCATGACGCGAGGCTTTCTCTGATCCACGCCCCTTCGCGTCACATAGAGATTGCCGATGGAATCGCTCTGAATCTCCCCATCGCGTCCGCAAAGCAGCCGCTCCGCCTGCTTGCGGATCAAGAGCCTCGCCGCGTCCTCCCATCCGGAGGGCGCGCGCAGCTCGGTCAGCTCTTTCAGCAGCATAGCAATCCCTCCCATCGCTCATCAAACTCCGACACGACCTGCGCAAGCAGATGAGCCTGCGCCTGCATCAATTCCAGCGAAGCCAGCTCGACGGTCGTATGCATATACTTAATCGGCAGACTCATCAGTACGCAGGGCACGCCCTCGCAGGCCACCTGAATCGCCCACGCATCCGTCCATGTGTTTGCAGCGGCAACCTCTGTGACCACCTTCATGCGAAGCTGCTTCGCCTTTTCGCAAACCCTGTCCGTCAGCCTTTTATGCAAATTCGGACCGCAGGCCAACGTCGTAGCGTCCAGCGGATACGTCTCTCCCGGCGCGCAATTCTCCATCGTGCCGTGCGTCACGTCCAGCACAAACGCCATATCCGGCCTAATTGCCTCCGTGCCTGTCTCAGCGCCCAGCGAATCAAACTCCTCGCGCGCGGCAAGCAGATAGTACACATCCGCATCGATGGTCATCCTTGAAAGCTCCTTCGCGCATTCAAGCAGAATTCCCGCGCATGCGCGGTCGTCCAGCGTCTTGCTCGCCACACGCTTTCCCGCAAGCTCCGTCACCCGACCGACCAGCTGCACGGGCGTACCGGGCGCTACAAGCTCCTTAACCCTGTCAGCAGGAAGGCCCACGTCAATAAACAGATCCTTCGCCTGAACGGCCTTTTCCCGCTCCTCCTGCGTGAGCACATGGGGCAGCACGGCGCCGATGACGCCGTAAATCGGGCCGCCTGCCGGAAGCAGCGTCACCTCCTGCGCCGGCAGAATCTGCGCGGATACGCCCATGGTCGTAAAGCGAATGCTTCCGTCCGCCTCCACCTGCGTGGTCATCAGACCGACCTCGTCGATATGCGCCGTGAGCATGATCTTCGGCCCTTTGCCCGTTCCATGCCTGACTGCGGTCATCGAACCCATTTCATCTACATGCACGCTGTCCACATACGGAAAAAAGGCATCCGCAAATGCCTTGGCTACGG
>CAZACG010000002.1:0-27459 GCA_964483645.1 uncultured Oscillospiraceae bacterium
AGGCTGATCTGCGAGAAGGAACGCATTCGCCGCTTGCCGACGCAGTACCCATGGGACAGAAAAACTGCGCTGCTCAAGCTTCAGGAGCTTGCGCCGAAGGCGACGAGCGAGGATTTTGAACGTTTGGAGCTGGCGGGCTGGGTGGATTTCATCTATATCGGGGGCGAAAAGCGTTACTTTGTGCGTTTTCATCGTAGTCTGCTCAAAGCCGGCCTGCTGAGGGATGTGACGGAGGAAACGCCTAATCCCAAGAACGATTGGCTCGATCCGATGATCGCGCAGATTCGGGAGAAGGGCAGTCTTACTCGGCGCATCACGCTGGATGTGAGCCTGAGCGTTGATCGGGAAGCATTTGTGCCGGGCGAATATTTAGTGCATCTGCCGTTTCCCGCAGTGTCGGCGCAGCAGAGCGATATTGAGCTGATTTCAGGTGATCCGGATGGTGTGGGGGCGGAGAAAGCGCCTGCGCGTACGCTCTGGTGGAGACGCAGGCTGGATGCATGGCAACCCTTCAGCGTCCGTTACAGCTACACCAGCCGCATTCGCTATGCCGATCCGTTGCACAAGGAGGCTCCCGAGGAGGCGCTGTATCCCGGCGAAGAGCCGCCCTGTGTGGAGGATTTGTCCGAGCGCGGCGCATATCTGCGCTTCACGCCGTATCTGCGAGCGCTGGCGGCCGAGCTGACGAAGGACGAGAACGGCGATGTGGGTAAGGCTTGGAAAATATACGAATTCGTCACCACGAAAGTCAAATACGCCTTCGTGCGCGATTATTTTCAGTTTGACGACCATGGCGAATACTGTGCGGTCAACCTCAAGGGCGATTGCGGCTTGCAGGCGTTGTTTTTTATCATCCTCTGCCGCATCAGCGGGATTCCCGCACGCTGGCAAAGCGGCATGGCGGTGGAGACGGATTATACAGGCGCGCACGACTGGGCGCAGTTCTATTTGAAGGGATGGGGCTGGTTGTTTGCGGATTGCAGCTATGGCGGCAGCGCGTATCGCGCGGGCAATTCAATCCGGCATCAATTCTACTTTGGCAATCTTGACCCCATGCGCATGGTCGCAAACAGACAGTATCAGGCTGAGCTTGAACCGAAGAAGCAGGCGCTGCGTGCGGATCCCTTTGATAATCAGTCCGGCGAGATGGAGTGCGTGGGCGCGCCGCTGCCCTTTACCTTCCGACAGCTTGATTGCGACGCGACGCTTGTATCCTACCGGGACCTGTAAGGAGGGTGAAGGAAATTCAAGCGAAGCATGCATATGACTTTACAAAATGAAAGAAAAAGCGGAAAAAATGAAAATCCTTTGGAAAAAATCAAATTCGCCGGGTTGCGAATTGCATTTTTCTCCAAAATGTGGTAAGGTAATCGCATGCTGAAAAAGACAAGGAGGAAATGACATGAGGAAGATTCTGGCTCTTGCGCTGTGCATGATGCTGATGATGGCCGCCGGCGTGACGCCCGTTATGGCCGAGGAAGCTTCTGCTTATCGCACGCTGTACTCGGGTGAAATCACCTCCCTCAACTACCTGACCACCTCGACGACGAACGAGTTTTCTCTCGCCGCCAACGTCATTGATACGCTGGTGGAGTATGATAAATTCGGTCAGGTTCAGCCCTCTCTGGCGGAGAGCTGGGAGTATGACGCGGAAAATCTGACCTATACCTTCAAGCTTCGTCAGGATGCAACGTGGGTGAGGGCGGACGGCAGCGTCTATGCCAACGTGACCGCGCATGACTTTGTTTCTGCGGCCAAGTATGTGCTTGATGCGCAGAATGCATCCGCAACTGCCAATATTTTCTATTCTGTCATCAAGGGCGCCGAGGATTACTATCTGGGTACCAGCACTCCGGAGGAGGGACAGGATCCCTATCCCGTGATGGATTGGGAGACGGTCGGCGTGAAGGCGATTGACGACTATACCCTCCAGTATACGCTCGTTGAGCCGGTGCCGTACTTCCTGTCCATGGTGACCTATGTCTGTTTCATGCCGGTGAACGGTGACTTCCTCGCCGAAAAGGGCGCGGACTTCGGCGTGGCGACCAGCAATGAAAACATCCTCTATAACGGCGCATATGTGCTCTCGACCTTCGAGCCGCAGCAGAAGCGCATTTACACCAAGAATGAGGCGAACTGGGACGCCGATAACGTGTTCATCACGACCATCGAGCAGACCTATAACAAGGAATCCACTACCATCTCTCCCGAGCTCTTCAGGCGTAATGAGGTGGACGACGCTTCCATCGACTCCACCATCGCTGCGGAATGGCTTGCCAACGAGGAGACTGCCGATCTGATTCGACCGATCCGTCAGAGCGGCTTCTATACCTATTTCTATGCCTTCAATTTCGATCCGCAGTTTGATGCGGCGTATGAGCCTGAAAACTGGAAGCTCGCCGTCAATAACGTGAACTTCCGCAGGTCGATCTATGCCGGTATGGATCGCGTTAAGGCGATGCTGATTACCGAGCCGGACAATCCGGAATCCATCATGTTCAACACGGTGACGCCGCCGGAATTCGTTTCCATTGACGGTGTGGATTACACCGAGATGGGACCGCTGGCTGAGATCACGGCAAAGGGCGTCGATACCTTCAACGAGGAAGAGGCGCTTGCCTACAAAGCGAAGGCTATGGAAGAACTGACCGCAGTCGGCGCGACCTTCCCAGTCAAGATCCTGATGTGCTACAATCCGTCCTCGACCGGCTGGGCTGAGGAGTGCGTGGTTGTGGAGCAGCAGCTTGAAGCACTGCTGGGCTCGGATTACATTGACATCATCGTTGAAGCGGGCCCGTCCTCCGGCTTCCTCAGCGAGGTTCGCCGCTCCGGAAAGTATGCGCTCATGAAGTGCAACTGGGGCCCGGATTATGCCGACCCGAGCACCTATACCGGCCCGTTCTATGACGCTGACTATAACTGGCCGGAGCTGGCGACCGAGTATCTGGATGCCGAGGGCAATTCCGAGTACTACAAGCTGGTTGACGAGGCAAACGGCATTACCGATGATCTGAAGGCTCGTTATGAGGCGTATGCGAATGCCGAGGCGTTCCTGATCAATAACGCCATTGTGATTCCGTTTGGCTATGGCAACGGCGGTTATACCGCTTCCCGTCTCAATCCGTTTGAGAGCCAGTTTGCTCCGTTCGGAATCTCCAACGAACGCTACAAGGGTCAGAAGCTGCTTGATGCGCCGATGAACACCGATCAGTACTTCGACGCGTATGATCAGTGGATCGATGAGCGCGCTGAGTTGGCCGGCGAGTAATTTGAAGAAAAAGACACGATAACAACGCCCGGGCGGCTGGTTGTGCCGTCCGGGCATCACGTGTCTATTGCTGAAGCCGCCGGTTAGACGGCCTTGGCTTTGTTTGATGGGGATAAGGCTCGCGTGTGCCTGTTCAGAGAAGGACCGGTGAAGTCGGCGAGATGGCTTTTTCTCCAGATGCAGTTGACTGACTGAAGAAAAATCCATTTCGCACCAGTTGTTCATCCATTATTCATCAATACCCATTTGTCGCTAGAAGGTTGTGAATTGCATGCTCAAGTATACGCTCAAACGACTCTCTTCATCCATTGTCACGTTGCTGATCATCATTACGGTGGTCTTTGTACTGCTGCGTCAGATGCCGATTGAAGGCTATTTTGATAACTTTGAAAAAGCGGATCAGGCGACCATTAATGCGAAGCTCAATCAGCTTGGTCTTAATGATCCGATGCCTGTTCAGCTGTTAAATTTCTTGCAGAAAATGTTCAAGGGCGACCTGGGGACTTCCGCAAGATACAGCGTGGGGGCGCCGATCGCTGAGATCATCGCCAAGAAGGCGCCGATCTCCATCAAGCTCGGTCTGCTGTCCATGGCGCTTTCCATGATGATGGGCATCCCGCTGGGTGCGGCGATGGCGCTTGGAAAGGGCAGGTTTTGGGATAAGGTCGGAACGGTTTTTATTGTATTCATCAACGCCGTGCCGGCCGCCGTTTATCATATTTTCATTCAGATGTATGGCACAAGCTTTATGGGCATTTCCATGCTGTTTGATGAGGCTCAATGGACGACGTGGATTTTGCCCGTGTTCTCCATGTCCCTGGGCAATACGGCTTATTATGCCATGTGGCTGCGCCGCTACATGGTTGACGAGATGAATAAGGATTATGTGCGCCTTGCTCGCGCCAAGGGCGTCAGCAGCCGCAAAATCATGATGAAGCATGTTTTCCGCAATGCTTTTGTGCCGATGATTCAGTACATCCCGTCGTCGCTGCTGTATACGATATCCGGCTCGATCTACATTGAATCGCTTTATTCGATTCCGGGCATGGGCGGCCTGTTGGTGGACGTCATCGGTCGACAGGATAATCCGATGGTTCAGGCGATTGTCATGATTTATAGCTGTATAGGTATTGTGGGTCTGCTGCTGGGCGATTTGCTCATGGGCGTCATCGATCCGCGCATCAGCTTTGTGAAGAAGGAGGGGGCGCGCTGATATGTTGAGCATCATGGATAAAAAAAGCGAAAAGCTTGAAAGAGCGCTTGAGGAGCGGCTTCATGCAGAGCTGAGTAATGAGGAAGAAATCCATGAGGACGAGCTTTTTGTGCTCGCCGAGTATGACGAAGCGGCTGCCGAAAAGGGCGGTTATTCGAACTACTCGTACTGGCGCAGCACGTTTCAGGTGTTTTTGAAGAATAAGGTGGCTGTGCTGCTGGTTTTTGTGCTGCTTGCGCTGCTTCTCTTTACGTTCTTGCAGCCCTATCTGCCGGGACAGTATCCGGCGAATCTGATTAACAATCATCCTCAAACCGGCAAGCAGCTTTCCAATATCGCGCCGAGCCTGACGACCGTGCTGGCGACGGTGGAGGCAGATACACAGCTAATGGCCAGCTCGATTGAGGGAGACGATGAATGGCTTGCCGTTCATAACATGCTGGACACGCTTCAGGCGCGTACCAAGTTTACCATTGTGGAGTATGGTGAGCAATGGTGCAAAATCGAGTATAAGGACATCACGGGCTATGTCAAAAACAACTTCCAGACGAAGCTGAAGCTGCCGGAGGATCCAACCTTGGTTCCTTATGAGAGCCGCTCCAACTTCAAGCTGGATGTATATATGCAACCGATGGATTATACCAATAACGGCACATCCCTGTATGCGAAGGCAGACAGCCTGACGATGCAGGAAGATGGGATGGCCGTCGCTAAGGAGAAAACGCAGCTGCGCATTCTGCCCAGCGAGCATGCCTTTTGGTTTGGCACGAATAATATCGGTCAGGATCTGTGGGCGCGTGTGTGGAGCGGAACGAGAACGAGCCTTGTGATCGGCTTCTTGGTTGCCTTTTTCGAAGCGCTCATTGGCATCACGGTCGGCGTGCTCTGGGGTTACGTGCGCAAGCTCGACCGCATCCTCACAGAGGTCTACAATGTGGTGGATAATATCCCCAATACGATTATCCTGATTCTAATTTCTTATATCATGAAGCCGGGCATGCGTACGCTGGTTTTTGCCATGTGCTTGACCGGATGGTTGGGCATGGCGCGCTTCATCCGTAACCAGATCGTCATTATCCGTGACCGCGATTATAACATGGCCTCTCGCTGTCTGGGCACCAATACGCGGCGCATCATCATGAAAAACCTGCTCCCCTATCTGGTGTCCGTCATTACCCTGCGTATGGCGCTGGCTATCCCGGGTGCGATTGGCAGCGAGGTGTTCATCACCTATATTGGTCTGGGTCTGCCGGTGGATATCCCGTCGCTGGGCAATCTGATTAACGAAGGACGCAAGCTGATCACCTCGGCTGCGCTTCGCTATCAGCTGATCTTCCCGGCGATCGTGCTGTCCATTGTCACCATTTCCTTCTATATCATCGGCAATGCGTTTGCAGACGCCGCCGATCCGAAGAATCATCTGTAAAGGAGGTTAAACGAATATGGAAAATACGCCTATTCTTTCGGTTCGCGACCTGAATATCAAGTTTAACCTCCGCGGCCGCAAATTGCATGCCATCCGCGACGTATCTCTGGACCTTTATAAAGGCGAGAGCCTTGCCATTGTCGGAGAATCCGGTTCGGGAAAATCCGTGTTTGTCAAGAGCTTCATGGGTTTGCTGGATGCTAACGGATGGGTGGAAAGCGGCGAGATTCTGTATCATGGCGAGGATTTGACCCAATACACGACCGAGAAGCAGTGGCTCAAGGTGCGCGGCAAGGAAATTGCGATGGTGCTTCAGGATCCTATGACCAGCCTGAACCCGCTGAAAACCATCGGTGCGCAGATCCTCGAGGCGATTGAGCTGCATCAGGGTTTGCATGGCGAAACGGCACGCAAGGAGATGATCTCCGTGCTCAACGATGTGGGCATTACCGATCCGGAGCGCCGTGCCAAGCAGTACCCGCATGAGTTTTCCGGCGGTATGCGTCAGCGTGTGGTGATTGCCATCGCCGTGGCATGCAGGCCGCAGATTCTGATTTGCGACGAACCGACCACTGCGCTGGATGTGACCATTCAGGCGCAGATTCTCAGGCTGATCCGCTCCCTCAAGGAGAAGTATGAGCTGACGACCATCTATATCACGCATGATCTGGGCGTTGTCGCCAACGTTGCAGATCGTATCGCAGTCATGTATGCGGGCGATATTGTGGAGATCGGCTTGTGCGAAGAGGTTTTTTATCAGCCGAAGCATCCTTACACATGGGCGTTGCTTTCCTCGCTGCCGCAGCTGGGCGTGAAGGGTGAGCCGCTCTATTCCATTCATGGCACGCCGCCGAACCTCTTTTTGGAGGTCAAGGGTGATGCGTTTGCGCCGCGCAATCCCAAGGCGCTCAAGATTGACTTTGTGAAGCGTCCGCCGTACTTTGAAGTATCGCCGACGCACAAGGCGCGGACATGGCTGCTTGATCCCAGAGCGCCGAAGATCGAGCCGCCGGAGGCTGTTCAGAAGCTGGCAACGGAAGGAGTGAAGGGCTATGCATGAGAACAGGGAAGTCCTTCTGTCCGTCAAGGACATGTCCATCTGCTTTGGCAAGGGCAAGCATCTGTTTAAGGCGGTGGACAATGTCAGCTTTGACATCTACAAGGGCGAAACGTTTGGTCTGGTGGGCGAATCCGGATCGGGCAAAACCACGATTGGTCGTGCGATCATTCGAATCAATCCGACGACGTCCGGCGATGTGATTTTCAAGGGCGAAAAGATCAACGGAAAGATTTCCAAGGAACTGGATCGCCGTGTGACCCGTGAGATTCAGATGATCTTCCAAGATCCCATGGCTTCGCTCAATGAGCGCGCCAAGGTTGATTATATCGTTTCCGAGGGACTGTACAGCGGCGGGAAGCTGCCGGAGGAGGAACGCAAGCGCAGGGTGGAAAAGGCACTTGAAGAGGTTGGTCTGCTGCCGGAGTTTGCTTCTCGCTTTCCGCACGAGTTTTCCGGCGGCCAGCGTCAGCGCATCGGCGTAGCGCGTGCATTGATTATGCAGCCGGACTTCATCATTGCCGATGAGCCGATTTCTGCACTGGACGTGTCCATTCGTGCGCAGGTGCTCAATCTGCTCAGCGAGCTGCAAAAAGAGAGGGGCTTGACCTATCTCTTTATCTCCCACGATCTGTCCGTGATGCGCTTTATCTGCGATCGCATCGCCGTCATTCATAAGGGCGTTCTGGTCGAGCTGGCGCAGACGGAGAAGCTCTTTGCGCATCCGCTGCATCCCTATACCCGCGCGCTGCTCTCGGCGATTCCACTGCCCGATCCGGCGAGGGAGAAGAATAAGAAGCTGGAGGTTTATGACCCCTCGCAGCACGATTATTCCGTGGACAAGCCGCGCTGGGTGGAGATTGAGGAAGGTCATATGGTTTGGGGCAACGAGCGGGAACTCCATACATATCGTGACATGCTCAAGGCGTAATGTCGGGGAGCTGCCGTTTTCGACAGCGGCAGCTCCTTTTATTCCTATACGATCAGAAAAATAATGATTAATCAGACTGGGTATAAACCGCCCAAATCAATCAGAAAGCTAAATGGCATGAGAGGAGCATGCGATATGAATATCTCCTACGAAGAAGCGATTTCCCGTTGCTGGGCCGAGGTCGATCTTTCCCGGCTTGCGCTTAATTACCGCAATGCGCGTGCGCATCTTTCCGAGAAAACGCAGCTGATCTGTGTGCTCAAGGCGGATGCGTATGGGCTTGGATTGCCTGCGGTTGCGGCATGCCTGTGGAAAGAGGGCGCGCGGATGTTTGCTGTCGCCTCGTTTAACGAGGCCGCGCAGCTTCGGCGTACGCTGCCTCAAAGCGAAGCGCTTATTCTGGGGCTGGCGGGGGAATGCCAGCTTGAACGCGCAATCCGTGAAGGCATGCTGCTGACGGTGTTTTCGCAAGCCTATGCTCAAACGGTCGCGCGCGCGGCGCAGCGCGTGGGCTGTAAAGCAAGGGTGCATGTGAAGCTGGAGACGGGTCTCAATCGGCTCGGACTTGATCACCAAGAGGCGGCGAGTGCGATTGAGCGGATGCAAGAGAGCGGCTGGATGAAGATTGAGGGCCTGTTTACTCATCTGGCGCTGCGCAACGAGGCTTCGGATCGCAGGCAAATCGACCTGCTAAAGGCGTGCAGGGAGGAACTGCGCGCGCGCGGTATTGAGATTCCTATGACGCATGCGCTGGACAGCATTGGCATGGTGCGCTATCCGCAGGAGCATATGGATGCCGTGCGAACAGGAGCATGGCTCTATGGCGTATATCCGCGTGGATATGCGCATCCCGAGGAGAGTCAGCTGGCGATGACGGTTAAAACGCGGATCGCGCAGCTGCATCGCGTGCAGGCCGGGGAATGCCTCGGCTACGACGAGACGCATCCGATTCAGCGTGACAGCGTGATCGCCACGCTCTCGGCGGGCTATATCGACGGCTATCCGCGCCTGAATAGCTGTGGAGAGGTTGAGATTCGCGGAAAACGTGCGCCGGTGGTAGGGCTTGTATGCATGGATCAGATGATGGTGGATGTGACCGATATCCCCGATGTGCAGGCCGGCGATGTGGTGACGCTGCTTGGCGGCGGAATCGGCGTGGACGAGTATGCCGCATGGGGCGGCCTGAACCGAAATGAGTCCCTCGCGCGAACTGGCAAGCGTGTGCCGCGTGTGTATCTGGAAGAGGGAAAGCGGGTAGGCGTTGTGGAGATGCTGGAGTAGGACGCGATTCAAGGCGCGAAGACGAAAGAAATATCCGGAACAAGACACATTCCCGGGAGGAATCGACATGAACGATTGTGAACTGAAAACCCTTGTTGAGGCTCAAAAGGACTGGATGATTCAAAAGCGCCGCGCGCTTCACCGCATTCCGGAGCGCGGCTTTGCAGAGTTTAAGACGCAGAAGCTCGTCATGGAGACGCTTGAGGAGATCGGCGTGCCGTATACCACCGAGCGCACATGGGTCGTTGGTTTGATCGAGGGCGGATTGCCGGGAGACACGGTTGCGCTGCGCGCGGATATGGATGCGCTGCCGATTGAAGAGCCTGAGGGCTGCGTGTTCCGCTCGGAGCATGCGGGCATGATGCACGCATGCGGACATGATGCGCATACCGCTATTCTGCTTGGTGCAGCCAAAGTGCTTGCAGGCATGCGTGCGCAGATGCATGGCAGGGTGAAGCTGCTGTTCCAGCCGGCGGAGGAGACGGATGGCGGTGCAGAACCGATGGTTGCCGCAGGCGTTATGGAAAACCCGCATGTGGATAGGGTGTATGGGCTGCATGTCATGCCGCATCTGCCCGTGGGAACGGTAGAAACACGACCGGGTACGCTGAATGCTTCCACGGACAGCGTTGTGCTGACCATTCATGGCAAGGCTGGACACGGCGCTTACCCGGAGAGCAGCACGGATGCGATTGTCTGCGCTGCCCAGATCATTTCTGCGCTGCAAACGCTGGTATCGCGCAATGTGTCGCCGCTGCAAAGCGCGGTGCTGACCTTTGGCGTGATTTACGGCGGAACGGCGCAGAATATCATCTGCGACAGCGTGACGCTGAATGGAACGCTCAGAACGGCGAACGCAGAGATCCGTGAGATGATGAAACGGCGCATTCGCGAGGTTGCTGAGGGCGTCGCCGCGGCGATGGGCTGCCATGCAGATGTGGAGATTGTCTCCGGCTATGCCGCGTTGGTGAACAATGACGCCGAGGCCGCAAGGGTGATGCACGTGGCCGACAGATTGCTGGGTTCGGAGCATGTCGTGCAGAAAGCCGCGCCCAGCATGGGCGGTGAGGATTTTTCATTTTTCGGCGATTGCGCGCCGGGAGCGTTCTTCCATATCGGCTGCTCGCCGGAAGAAAGTCGAAACGCTGCGCCGCTGCATAGCCGGGATTTTACGCTGGATGAAGACTGCCTGACCATCGGCGCGATGATGCATGTCGCGCTGGTGACGGACGGACAATAAGGAGGAGCCTATGCTCAAGGGAAAGAAACTGCAAACGGGGGATACGATCGGCTTGATCGGTCCATCGGGCGCCGTGCGTACGGAGGGTGCGGTTGAGCGCGCCGTCGAATATGCCAAAGGGCTGGGCTTTCAGGTGAAGCTTGGCGAGAGCGCTCATGCGCGCTATGGCTATCTTTCCGGCACGGACGAGGTGCGCGCGCGCGACGTTAACGCGATGTTCGCAGACCCGCAGGTGGACGCGATCGTTTGTACACGAGGCGGCTACGGCACCATGCGCATTCTGGATATGCTGGATTATGATGTAATTCGAGCCAATCCGAAGATCTTTGTCGGATTCAGCGATATCACCGCGATGCATATTGCCTTTTTGGAAAAGGCAGGACTGGCGACCTTCCATGGGCCGATGGCGACGGGCTGGAACGATGAATTCCCGGATGGATTTACGCAGAAAGCCTTTTATGACGCGGTGATGAAGGCGGAGCCGCTGGGTGCGCTGAATAACGCGCAGGGCTATCATGAGCGGAAGACCGTCAACGCGGGAAGCGCGGAGGGGTTGCTTGTGGGAGGCAATTTGTCGCTGATCGCCGGAACCATCGGAACGCCGTATGAGCTGGATACCAAGGGACGCATCCTCTTTATCGAGGAAATCGGCGAGCGCACTTACTGTGTGGATCGCATGCTGACTCAGCTGCGTCTGGCTGGGAAATTCAATGATTGCGCGGGAATTGTGTTTGGCGATTTCAATGACTGCCCTGTGGAGTATCCGGAATTCGGGCTGACGCTGGAGGAGGTCATTCGCGATATCGCCGCGCCGTGCGCGAAGCCGATCTTTACAGGCCTTCAGGCAGGACATGTCTCGCCCAAGCTGACGCTGCCCTTAGGCGTACGCTGCGGGATGGATGCCGATGCCTGCACCTTAACCGTGCTGGAGGCGGCTGTTGAGCCATAAGCCGGGGGAAGGCGTGCCGGTGCGAAGTGTGGTTATTGACAGGAAAAACATCAGCATTGTACAATAAATACATAATAGTTATCCTGATGGACGGAGGAAAAAACATGAACCGTATCGGATTAAGGCGCATTCTTCAGTTCCTGCTGCCGAGCGCTGCGTTGTTTTGGACGATGCTGTTCGTCATGCCGTGCGCGCTGGCGCAGGAGAGTGCTGCTGAGCAGGGGCTTGTCTTCAGCGAAGCCCAGAGCAATAACGATACGGAATGGGCATTGGGCTTTCGGGATTATGTGGAGCTGTTTAATGGCTCGGACAGCGTCGTGATGCTCTCGGATTATTTTATCTCGCGCACAGAGGAGGAGCCCTTTGCATGCCATCTGCCGGCCGTCGAATTGCAGCCCGGCGCGTATGCGCTTTTGATCTGCGACGTAGATTTGCTGGATCTGCGTCTGCCCAAGGAAGGCTGTAAGCTGTATCTGACGCATCGGGACGGAGCACTTGCTGACGCGGTGGAGCTTCCAGCGATGGAAAATAATGTCTGGCAGGCGGGGCTTGGACTCACGCAGTCCCCGTCTCCGGGCTATCCCAATACCGCGGAGGGCGCGGCGGCTTATCGCGCGTCTCTTGAACAGACGCTGGTCATCAGCGAGGTGATCTCCTCCAACAGCAAGCTGCTACCGAAGGATGAGGAATATAACGACCTGATTGAGCTGCAAAATATCACGGACGGCGCTATTGAGCTAGGGCAATACTATCTTTCGGATAAGAAGAGCATGCCGTTTATGTATAGGCTGCCGGACGTGACGCTTGAGGCGGGCGAATGCTATGTGGTGCAGGCCTCGGGCCGAGAGGCAGAACACGAAGCGCCCTTCAAAATTTCTGCCACGGGAGAAGCGATTTATCTCAACGACGTCAATGGCGTGTGCGTGGATGCAATGTATGTTCCGGAGCTGACGCCCAACACTTCGTATGGCAGGAGCGAAGACGCCGCGGCGTTTTACGATATTCCGTCGATGGGCGAGCCAAACCCTAAAGGCGCGCAGGGAATCACGCAGACCCCGCAGGCCAGTATTCCAAGCGGCCCGATGAGCGGGATTGCCGAAATCACGCTGGACGGCGAAGGTGCGATTTACTATACGCTCGATGGACGAGTTCCGACCGAAAAAAGCGCACGCTACGACGGAAGGCCGATCGTCATAGAGCAGAGCGCCGTGCTGCGCATCCGCGCGCTGGCGCAGGACAAGCTCTGGTCCTCCACAAGGACGTATCACTACCTGTATGATGCGGAAAAATACGAGCTGCCGCTCCTGTGCATCAGCGCGCAGCCGGGCGGCATCTTCGGCGTCAACGGCATTTACACCAACTGGGAAGCGCGCAATCTGGAAGCTCCGATCAATCTTGCGTTGATTGAAGAGGGCGAGGAGAAATTCAGCGTAGATTGCGGTCTGAAAATCCACGGACAGGGAAGTCGTGCGCTGGATAAAAAGAGCTTTCAGGTGCGCTTTCGCAGCAAGTATGGTTGCGGCAGGCTGGAATATAAATTATTTGAGGATGTTTCGGTCGCATCGTTCAACGCGCTGGTGCTTCGCAGCGGTTCAGAGGATGCGGACCGCGCTTTTTTTCGTGATGAATTTCAGACGTCGCTGACGGCGCAGACCATGCCGGAGGTGCTCTATCAGGCGAATCGCCCGGTCAATCTGTTCATTGACGGCGAGTATTTCGGGATCTATTACATCCGCGAGCGTGTGACGGATTCCTTCGCAGCCTCTCATTTGGGCGGCACGGAGGAGGACATTGACATGGTCAAAGGCTGGAAAAATGAAGAACATGGCAGCCGCAAGGATTGGATATCCCTGATGACCTACTGCAAGAACCATGATCTCTCTATCGAAGAGAATTATCGGCACGTGGCCAGTCAGATTTCTCTGGAAAGCTTTATGGATTACTATATCGCGCGCGCCTACACGGGAGATCGTGATTACCCGAATATCCGCCATGTGCGCAGCCGCGGAGGCGATGGGTTGTGGCGGCTTGTGAATTTTGATTTGGACTGGGGCTTCGGCACGCAGCCGGCATCCTTCAGTCAGATGATCGGCAAGGCAAGCGAGACCTCCGGACTCAATACCGTGGTGATCAATGCGTTACTGGAGAATGCCGGCTTCAAGGATCAGATGCTCACGCGCATGGCATGGCATTTCAATCATACCTACGCGCCGGAACGCGTGCTTGCGCATCTGGAGAGCATGTATGAAGAGGTCAAAAACGACATGCGCTATAACCACGAACGATGGCGTTTAAGCTATGAAAAATGGGAATGGCATGTGCAATTCCTGCGTGATTTTGTGAAAAACGAGAAAACGGATCGCGTGGCGACCATGGTGCAGAGTGCAAAGCGCGCCTTCCGCCTGAACGATGAGGAAATGACACATTATTTCGGAAATCTCTATGTACCGCAGGAATGACGGACGAAGAAGCTTTTTGATCATTCTGTCAGGATGGATGCTGAAGGTTGGCAAAAGACTGCCATGTCTTTTGATCAGGCAAATTACGAAGGATATAGGGTCAAACGCCGGAAAAATCGAAACGACAGAGCCATGCCGGGGAATACGTGCTGACGATCAATCCATTGCAGCGTGGAATAACGAGATGGAAAACGTCGGCGAGAAGCTGCCAAGCGAAGAAATCGGAGCGCATTGAAATCTCCATCGGGTATTGCTGAAGAACAGACGCTGCGAGCCGCGCGTTGGCGACAGCGCCCAACCATTCCCAAAGCTGCCATGCGAATATTTCTCTTGGGTCAACTCATACTAGGGAGGCCGAAAGAAAGAGAGAAGGAGGCAGCGTTTTCATGCGAGCAACCGGAATAGTGCGCAGAATTGATGAGCTGGGGCGAGTGGTGATTCCCAAGGAAATCCGCCGAACCCTGCGTATTCGCGAGGGCGACCCGCTTGAAATCTATACGGATAAAGATGGAGAAGTGATCCTCAAGAAATATTCGCCGATTGGCGAAATTTCAAACTTTGCAAAGGATTATACCGAATCGCTTTTCAGATCCCTTGGGCACATTGCCTGCATTACCGATAAGGACATGATCGTTTCGGCGAGCGGTGTGTCGCGCAAGGAGCTTTGGGAAAAGCCCATCAGCAGGGATTTGGAACAGGCGATTCAGTCTCGTCAGGTGGTCACGGCGAATCGTGGCAGCGGCACGCGGCTGGTGCCTGTGACCAGCGAAGAGGACACGCAGGCCTACACCGCGCAGGTCATCTGTCCCATTATCGCAGATGGAGAGTCCATCGGCGCTGTGGTGCTCCTTTCGCGGGAGCCCGCAGCGAAAATGGGTGATACCGAGCTCAAGGTGGCAGAGACAACGGCGAGCATCGTGGGCAGGCAGATGGAGCAGTAATACCAAAGCGGCAGCGGAGAGCGAAAATGCTCTCCTTTTATTGTGCCCGGGACACAGTCCAGGGTAAAATACAGCGACTGTCAAACGAATGCCGAGCAGTTCATACCATTCTCAGATAGACATGATCCATAAGCGCGAAGCGAATATGGGGTCAAGGGGCGAAGTCCCTTGGCAGGTTTGGGCAGCAGCCCAACGGTTTCCATAGCGAAGCCATGCTCTCAAAGCAGTCAGGGGGCGAAGGGAACATTGACGGTGGTTTCTCTTAAGGTTCGATGGGATTTGAGCGTAGTATCAAAACACATTATCAGGCGGGAGGATATGCATTTGCTGTATCCGATGTACCCATCGGCACCGGAACTTGTAAACCTGTCTCAATCATGATATAATCATTCCATGAAAGATTCTGCCTGCTTCGCACCAAGGAGGAGCTTATGGATAAGGCTAAGGTATTCAAGATTGTTTTGCTGGCGGCGATGCTGCTTGCGCTCATGCTGCTTGCACCGTCTCCGGCACTGATGGAGGCATGGCAACCGGATGCGACGAAGGTCGCGCCGATTGCCATGGATGCGACGCAGGGCTATGTGCCGCAGGAGGACGCCTATACCGAGCATGGCTATGAGGATCCGACGATCAAGCTGACGCTGGAGACGGATCGCTTTTGCGAGACGCCGATGCATATTGCCCGTGTCCGGATTGCGGACGCGTCCCAGCTGCGCACGATGATGGCGGGTCGCTATGGTACGCAGCGCACGGCCTATGCGACGGCGCTGGCCGAGCGCGCCAATGCGGTCTTCACCATCAATGGTGATTATTATTCCTACATTCACACGGGACTTGTCATTCGGCAGGGACACGCTTACCGAGAGAGAGAGGATGCGCAGCTTGATGCGCTCATCATTGACACCGCGGGCGACCTGCACACGATCTGCGGTCTTGATCAGGCGACGATGGACGCGGCGCTTGCTGAGTTTGGCGGTGCGGCGGAGGACGGCGGCAGCATTGTGCATGCGTTGACCTTTGGCCCTGCGCTTGTTATTGAGGGGCAGCGTGCGCATGAGCAGTTTATGCGCCCGGACGGCAGCGAGAACAAGCGCACCCAGCGCATGGTCATCGCGCAGGACGGCCCGCTGTCCTATGTGCTTGTGTGCTGCGAGGGTCCGGACAATACGGATTCGCAGGGCTTGACGCTTGACGAGATGGCGCAGTACATGCTTTCTCTGGGCGTTGAGACGGCGTACAACCTCGACGGAGGCGGATCGACGACCATGGTGTTCAGAGGCGAGAAGATCAACGCGACGTCCACGAGCAAGAACCGTTCCGTGTCGGATATCATCTATTTCTGCTCCGCCTTGGCGCAGTAAGGGGAGGAGCAGAGAATGGAACAGACGATGATCACGCCCTACGGCGTGCTCGTTGCGCTTGCCGCGCTTTGCGCTGTGCTTCTGCTGTATATGCAGCGCAGGGCGGAGGAAAGGCGGCTGATTCGGGAGCTTTGCCTTAAACGCTCGGACGGTCCGACGGCGATTTTTATCGTGGGCAGGGTGGAGCCGCTGACGCTCTCCCTAGTCTGCATTCCCGCTGCATTTGTCGGCGCGAGGCTGACATATTGTCTGATTCGTGCAGATTTTTATTGGGTCGAGCTGGGCGCTGTGTCCGTGCTGCGCACGTGGGAGGGCGGTTTCCTGCTCTATGGCGCTGTGCTGGGCGCTCTGAGCGCTGCGGCGCTGCTGGCCAAGAAGCAGAAGGCGTCTGTCGCCCATACGCTTGACGAGCTTGCCGCGCCGGGGTGTCTGGCGATCTGCATTTGCCGTCTGGCGGAAGGCTTTACGCCGGAGGGCGTGGGCGTCTGGCTGGAGAATGAGCATCTGACGCATTTTCCGATTGCTGTCATGAATGAATTCGGAGAGTGGCAGCTCGCGGTCTTCATGCTTGAAGCGCTGGCCGCCGCGCTAATCCTCGTGTATATCGCCTTCCTGCGTAAGGCAGATGGAGAAAGAATACTGCGCGCGCTGCTGCTTTACGCCTGCTGTCAGATTGTGCCGGAAAGCCTGCGCATGGACAGTTGCCTGCGTATCGGCTTTGTGCGTGTGTCGCAGGTGATATCCGCGGCTGTGATTCTCGGCGTAACCTGCATCTATGCTTACCGCAGAGGCGGAATGCGGCTGATCGGCGTTCGCGGAGGAATCGTGTGTGTCGGCATCGTGGTGATTGGCGGTTTGGAGTGGGCGCTGGACAAGACGGCAGTCTCCAATCCGGTGCTCTATGCGGTGATGGCTGCCGTTTGCGCAGGTCTGGCCGTTAACGCGCTGTTGTTGGCCGGAAAGCACAAACTTTGATAGGAATTCAAAACGAAAGTCGCTTTCCTGAAAAATGCATATGCGCCCTTGATGAGGAGCAGTGAAATGAGACGCTGTTCATCATCAAGGGCGCGTTTTTATGTTTAGAGAAAAAGTGATGCTGGAAGAGAACGGTATGGCGGCAAAGAAATGTGCGAATGGATGCAGCGCTATACAATGAACGGCGTTTGGGCCTTTATGCCCCAACATCACACTGTATACATGGGGATAAAGCGGAGAAGTATTGGAGAATACCTTATCGGAGAAGCTTTTATGCGATAACATAGGATGCCTTCAATGCGGACTAGGCGTGCTCACGCCGACGGAAAATGCGTGCAATTCCCGGCTGCATAAAGAGCTTACGACAGCCTAGCAGCTATGGGAGGCTCAAAATCCTGTCATATGATTTCATGGCTACTGCGATGGGCGGCTTAAACTCCGAGAGGAGTATTCGGGATTGCCTTGATGTCAGAGCGGCTTCAGCGCATCGACTTCCTGCATCAGCAGCGTTATTTGCGCGTCCGATGGCATGTGCCAGCCGTCGCGAGGGGACAGGCTGACTGAGCTGATCTGCGGGCCGTCCGGCATGGACGAGCGCTTGAACTGCTGAGTGAAGAAGCGGCGAATGAAGACGGTCAACGCCGCATGGATCGTCGCTTTGTCATATTGCCCGTTAAAGGCGATGCAGGAAAGCGCAAAGAGCTTTGAAGGCGACGCGCCGCTGTCCATCATATGATAGAGAAAGAAATCATGCAACTCATATGCGCCGAGTGTATCCTCGGTGCGCTGACTCAGCTCGCCCTCTGCGCCGGGAATCAGCTCCGGCGAAATCGGGGTATTGATGATGTCCTGCGCGACGGACAGCACGTCTTCGCCCAGCTGTTTGGCGGCGCAGCGCACGAGCGAACGCATCAGCGTCTTGGGAACGGAGCCGTTGAGGTTGTACATGCTCATCTGATCGCCGTTATATGTACACCAGCCCAGCGCAAGCTCGCTCAAATCACCCGTACCCAGCGCGAGCGCACCGATTTTATTGGCATAATCCATCACAATCTGTGTGCGTTCGCGTGCCTGCGCATTCTCATAGCAGATATCATGCACAGACGGGTTTTGACCGATATCCTCAAAGTGCTGCATCACAGCTGTATCAATGGGAATGGTCAGCGCTGTACAGCCAATCAGCGCCATGAGCCGGTCTGCGTTGTTTCTTGTGCGGCTGCCTGTGCCGAAACCGGGCATGGTGATTCCGAGCAGATCCTTTTTGTCCCAGCCTGCACGCTCATAGGTATAGGCTGCAGCGAGCAACGCAAGCGTGGAATCCAGCCCGCCGGACACGCCGAGCACGACTTTGCGGGTGCGTACCTGCTCCATACGGCGCAGCAGCGCTTGAGATTGAAGCATGAGCGCTTCATGAAGCAGCGCATCATCCTGTGGGACAAACGGCTGCGTCTTAAGCGGGCGAAGCAGGCGATCGTCGCGGCTGGGCGGCATGTTGAAGCGCGGACAGATGACGGGCTGGGATTCTGAGGACGCAGACGGCGAGCTGCTTGTCCTGCGCAGATATCGCAGACGCGCGACATCAATATCGGCAAGCGAATAGGTCGATTCACGCGCAAAGCGCGTATTTTCCGAAAGAAGCGTTCCCGTTTCATAGATACATGCGTCGCCGGAAAAGACATGATCCGTGGTCGATTCACCCCAGCCTGCACAGGCGCAGACGATGGCGGAGCGCTTCTGTGCGCTCTGCGCCGCCCATTGCAGCCGACGGGACGACAGACTGCCCATATATGCCGCAGGCGCAGCAGGCTGCGCGAAGATCAGCGCATCGGAAGCGGAACCGATGGCGAAATCAAAATCCTCGCAGAAGAAGCGTAGATTGCCGCATGCATAAGAGGATGAATGGATTGGAATGCTCGCGGGCGCAGTATGTGCAGGCGCAAAAACGGTGTGCAGGTGCGCATCGGAAGGATTAAACGGCACAAGACCTAACAACCTGCCCCCGCAGACGGCGGCATGGCAGGCATAGACACGGCCCTGCGCTTCAAGCGGAAGGCTGAGGACAAACGCAGCCCGAATGGGGAGCGCAAGCAGCGTATCGAGCGCTTGCAGGGCGCTTTGCAGCAGCGCATCCTGTGCAAACAGATCGCCGCAGGTGCTGCCCGTCAGGCAGAGCTCGGGAAAGACGCAGAGCGAAACGCCGCTTTGATCGGCGATTTCAAGCAGCGCGGCAATTTCGCGCGCGTTTGCATCAGGCGCGCACAGATGCACATGGGGCGAGGCGGCCATGACGCGGATCATGCCGGGAATAACGGACATGCCCATTCTCCTTTCGGGGACAATTGATCATTCATCCTTCATAATTTACCACATTTCCGTCCAAAATACAAACGGCAGTTTGACAACGGGAGGGAAAGAATGAGAACGAAATGGACGGATCTGGCCGTAGAGGTGCACAGCGCCGAAAAGCTGCGCACGGAGAGTCTTCCAAGCGGCATTGAACGCACAATCGTGCATATTGATACGCAGGAGGCTGCGCGTGCGTTGAGCAGACCGATGGGAACCTATGTGACGCTCAGCTGTCCGCAGACGATGACTATTGAGCTTTCCATGCGCAGAGCTCTGGCGCGGGAGCTGGGACGGACGATCACGAAGATGCTGCCGAAGAATGCGCACACTGTTTTGGTCACGGGGCTGGGTAATCGCAGCGTGACGCCTGATGCATTGGGTCCGCGTACCGTGGAGCGCGTGCTTGTCACGCGGCATATGGAGGGCTGCCTGCCTGAGGATGTGGCGGAGCGCATGAACAGCATCTGCACGGCTTCGCCCGGCGTGCTGGGGGTGACGGGGCTTGAGACGGCAGAGGTGCTGCGCGGCATGGTGGAGCACGTGCGCCCGGATGCGGTGATCGCCATCGACGCATTGGCTGCGCGCAGCAGCGCACGGATCTGCTCGACGATACAGATTGCGGATACGGGCATCACGCCCGGCTCCGGCGTGGGAAATCATCGAAAGGCGCTCTCGGGCGCGTCTTTGGGCGTGCCTGTGATTGCCGTGGGCGTGCCGATGGTCGTCTATGCCTCCACAATCGCCATGGATGTTCTGACGGCGTTTGACGGCATGGCGCAGGAGGATGAGGCGCGGCTGAGCGCATGCGTGGAAAGGGTGGTCTCCGAGCGGCTGGGTGAGATGATCGTAACGCCGCGCGAGGTGGACGCGCTGGTGGAGCGCATGGCCGGAATTGTGGCGGAGGGCGTCAATTTGGCGCTGCATCCGGGGCTGAGCGGACAGGAGATCGCACAGCTGATGGCTCAATAGGGAGGAAGAGTGAGAATGAAGAGAATCGCTTGGATAGGGCTGACGATGCTTGGATTGCTGATGGCGCCCGGTGCTCCGGCACAGGAGGATGAGCCGCTGGAGAGCGGAACGCCGATGACGATTTCAAGCCCCAGCGTGATCCTTGTGGAAGCGTCGACGGGACGAGTGATCTTTGAAAAGAACGCAGACGAGCAGCGCCCGGTCGCCAGCGTGACGAAGGTGATGACGATTCTTCTGACGCTGGAGGCTATTGACGAGGGGCGTATCAGCGAAAAGGACGGCGTACTGATTTCCGATCATGCCGGAGGCATGGGCGGCAGTCAGGCGTTTTTAGACGCAGGCTCCTCCTACACTGTCTCAGAATTGCTCAAAAGCATGATTATCGCCAGCGCGAACGATTCTGCCGTGGCGCTGGCGGAGTATATCGGCGGTTCGGAGGAGGCCTTTGTGCGCAGGATGAATGAACGTGCAGCGGAGCTGGGGCTGACCCACACGCATTACGTCAACTGCACCGGGTTGCCCGCACAGGGGCATTATACCACCGCGCGCGATGTGGCGAAGCTGAGCGCGCAGTTGGATCGGCATCCGCTGTACTATACCTTTTCTACCGTCTGGATGGACGAAATTCGGCACAGGGGCGGACGAACCACGCAGTTGACGAACACCAATCGGCTTGTGCGCTTTTATCCGGGCTGTGATGGATATAAGACGGGATCGACCAACGAGGCGCGCTATTGTATCTCGGCGACGGCGCAAAAGGAGGGCATGCGCCTGATTGCCGTGGTGCTGGGCTCGGACGCCAGTCAGACGCGCTTTGATGAAGCGAGAGCGATGCTGGAATACGGTTTTTCGGTGTATCGGCTTTTTTGCCCGGTGAAGGTCGGCGACGTGCTGAATATGAGTGTCCCTGTGCGCTTGGGCGGCAGGGATGCGGTGAGCGCCGTCAGCGGCGGAACGAGCGAGCTGCTCCTGCGAAAGGGAGAACAGAGCGGCGTATTGCTGGAGGCTGCGCTGGTGGAGTGTGTTACCGCGCCGATTCACAGGGGCGATGTGCTGGGCGAGGTGCGTGTCATGGTCAATGGCGAGGTTGTGCAGGTACTTGACGCTGTGGCGGGCGAGGATGTGGAACTGCCGGGCATGATGCAGGCGCTCATTCGCATTCGGAATGGTTTTATGCTGTGGAAATAGCCTATACTGATCTCAGATCAAAACGAGCTATCAGCGCGAAGCGAAGAAGGGGATCTGGGGACAATATCCCCAGTCTGGGGGGTGGGGGATGAAATCCCGCATCGTACTCAATCGCGAAGCGATCTTGAAAAATCGTCATGGAGTGAAGCGAACCCTGACGGGGGGAGTTCCTCAAAGCTCAATTTGATTTGAAAATAGTGTTAGTGAACAATCTGCCCCAAAAAAGGAAAACGCCGGGCTTCCAAGGGAGGAGTGGAAGCCCGGCTTTCCGTTAAGGGGGAGAGATGGAAAGGCTTATTGCTTGACGGTCAGCTGCTCAAGAGATCGTCCTGCAACATACAGTCGCTTGTAGACCTCGGTACACTTGTTGTACTTGGCAAAGAGCTTGCGTGCGCCGCATTCATCCGTATAGGCCTTCCAATGACCGCAGCAAAGGCAGTTTCGTCCTTTGTTTTCAATGAATGCGATCACATCGGGTAACGGATAGCCCAGAAAGAGACCGACTTCGTGCGGAAAGCCGTCGCTTTCAGACAGGCGCGAGCACAGCGTATCCAGCGCGTCCTGCGGCTCAAGACAGGAATAGCCCTGTTTTTTGAGGAAGGACGCAATGTCGGGATCGCACAAAATGCGTTCAAGGTGCGTTCCGCGATAGAGATAGCATAGCGCGCGGCCGTTTTCGGCGGGAATGATGCGCAGGGACAGCCCTTTTTGACGAAGCTGCCGGGTGAGCACGCAGGCTTGATCACAGAGCTGATTCAGACAAGGAGTGAAGAAGCTGAACAGGCTGCCAACCTTCAGGCTTGCGAGCGTGGGTGAGCAATGCTCGATCAGAGCAGGTTCCAAAGACAAGGGAACACCGTCCTTTCCAATACAGTTAGATTAGACTAACCTGTAGGGCAAAAAGTATGCGGCAGAGCCGCCAGGAGGAAAATTTGCTTAAAAGTTAGCTGTATCTAACTGATGGGTTTATTATACAGGTTCACAGGCTTGCTGTCAAGAGGATTTTGAAAGAAATGCAAAAAAGTGAGCAGTGCGCGTCTCACCGCCGAAAACAGTTTCCGTCATGAAGCTACTTCGTGCTTGCTGTACGTTGCTTTGCGCAGATTTCCTATACATTAAAAAGACTTGTACGGAACGGAAGTACCTCTTTGTGGAAGCGGCGCCCTTCTTGACAAGGTGGAGCGGAAAAGCGTATCATGAGCACCAGGAAAGCATGGGGGATGAGTGGACATGACGATGGAGAAAGGCGCTGCGCAGGTGATTGACAAACTTTGTGCAGCAGGATATAAAGCCTATGTCGTCGGCGGGTGCGTGCGCGACAGTCTATTGGGCAAGATGCCGCAGGATTGGGACGTTTGTACGAGCGCGCTTCCGGAGCAGGTTATATCTCTCTTTGGCCAAGCGCATACCCTCCTTACGGGAATCAAGCATGGAACCGTTACCGTGCGTATGGACAACAGTTTCTATGAGGTGACCACCTTCCGAACAGAGGGCGCATATTCGGACGGCAGGCATCCCGACCGGGTCGATTTTATTGGCGATGTACACGGGGATTTGAGCCGCAGGGATTTTACGATGAACGCCATGGCATATCACCCGAAGGAGGGACTGATTGACCCGTTTGGCGGGCGAAAGGATCTGCTGCAGGCGCGCGTTGTGCGCGCCGTGGGCGATCCGATGAAGCGGTTTGAGGAAGATGCGCTGCGTATTTTACGCTTGTTCCGCTTTGCGGCGCGAGAGGAGCTGTCCATTGACGAAGCGACGCTTGAAGCAGCGCTTGCGCTTGCGGACGGACTTGTACGTGTGTCCGGAGAGCGTATTCGAGAAGAGCTGATGAAGCTGCTGGGAACCAAGAATCCCGGAGACTATATGCCGCAGAAGGTCATATCCGCCTGCATCCCTGCGCTTGGCGGTATGGAGAAACAGCAATACAGGCACATGCTGGCGCAAGTGAATGCTGCGCCGGCCGATGCGGCTTTGCGTCTTGCGCTGCTGGTGCAGGAAGAGACGAATAGCTCAGAGGCATTGAGCGCTCTCAAGCTCGATCATGAGACCTTGAGCGAGGTATCCGGGCTTGTACAGAGCCTGAATCTTGCGCCACAGCCCCATATCCGTGCGCAGGCTAGAAGGATGCTTGGAAGCATAGGGCTGCGGCAAATTGAGCGGATAACCGTTCTTCGGACGGCGCAGAGGGCTTGCGGAAGCAACAAGGAGGATCTTCTTGTGCTGCTGGCAGCTGCGCGAAAAGCGCAGGAGGAGGGCGATTGCTGCCGTCTTCGCGATTTGGCGGTGAGCGGACGGGACGTCATCGCCCTTGGCGTATCGCCCGGGCCGAAGGTCGGACGGATGCTTGAAGACATGCTTGAGGCGGTCATTGTGGACGAGGTGGAGAATACGAGGGAAGCGCTGTTCCCATGGATGGCAGAATGGATAAAAAGAAACTGACAATCGGCATGCGCAGAGCATGCTTAATGGTTTCTCGCGCAGGAAAGCACTATGGGTATGAGGATCATAGCCTGATGATTTTCATGCTCTCTGCGTCGCGCTCGTCATGCGTGACCAGAAGAAGAAGCTTATCCTGCGCACATTCTTTGACCAGAGAGAGCATTCGCGCGTGCGTCTCCTCGTCGAGCGCACGGAAGGGCTCGTCCAGCAGCAAAATGGGCGCGTCATAAGCCAGTGCACGGGCGAGCGCGGCACGCCGCTTCATGCCGCCTGAAAGCTCCGAGGGGTAGGCGTTTCCCTCGCCGTCAAGCCCTACGCGTGCGAGCCATTGATCGGCAAGGACATATGCTTCCTTCTTGGGCAGATGAGGAAGCGCCAATTCGATGTTTTTGCGTACCGTGAACCATGGAAGGAGGCGATCCTCTTGGAAGCAGAAGGCGATTCGAGGATTGCCGTCCATGCGGATTTCGCCGGACACCGGCGTTTCAAGCCCCGCAATCAGGCGCAGCAGCGTCGTCTTTCCGCGCCCGGAGGGGCCGAGCAGCGCATAATGCTCGGGAAAATCAAGACGCAGAGAGAGTTGGTTCAGCACCGACTTGTCGCCGTAGGCCATTTGGACGTTTGTAAGCTCAATCATGGCGCACCTCCGTCAGACGTTTGGCTGCGCGTCGAAGCAGGTTCTCAAGCAGGACGCTGAAGAGAACGACCGTGAGCGTCCATGCAAGCAGGCTGTCGGTTTCCAGATAAATCTTGGCTTCATAGAGCATGCTGCCTACGGCCAGCTTGGGCGTACCGATGACCTCAGCCGCCACAACGGCTTTCCAGCATAGACCGATAGCCGCCAGACAGCTCTGGACAAAGGACGGCAGTACGGCGGGGAGGAGCACGCATCGCAGCGTACCCAAACGGCCGAAGCGATACAGACGAGCCATTTCAAGCAGGCGAGGATCGATCTCGCGGACGGCTTGCACAAGACTGGAATACACCACGGGCAGCGTCATTAAAAAGCCAGTCAGCATGGGAACGCGGCTGCCTGAGAGCCAGACCAGCGCGAGCACGATGAAGGAGGAAACGGGCGTGGCACGTATGGCGGAAAGCAGCGGAGCGAGCAGCGCATCCGCTAAAGCAAAGCGACAGCACAGCGCGCACAGCAGCACGGCGACGACGACGCCCAGCGCGTAAGCCGCGAGCGTGCGAAGCAGCGTCATGAGCAGCGTCAGCCAAAAGGAGGGGGCAGGTAGCAGCGAGAGCAACCGCGCAAGCACAGCGCCGGGAGAGGGCAGAAGCAGCGGCGTATTAACAGCCTGCGCAAGCAGCGACCAAACTGTCAGATAAAAGAGCAAAACGCCCGCGCGCCGGAGCAGAGCCTTGGCGCGCGGGCTGATGGTCTTAGCGGGCATAGTAGAAAGCATCCTCGGGCATCGCGCCGCCGATGGACTTCGGGTTAGCCGCGAGCAGCAGTTCGAAGAGCGGCTCGATCTGCGCACGCATCTCCTCGCCCTCCACGAAGACGATGTGGCAGTTCGGAATGGCCTTGACGGCAACCGCAGCCTTGGGCATGACGCCGTGAGATTGAACCTTTTCGCCTGCCGCAGCGGGATCCGCGTTGACCGACTGCACGGAGGCCGCGTAGCTGTCAAGGAATGCGGCGACCTTTTCCGGGTTAGCCTCGGCGAATTCGCGGCGCACGATCACGCAGCCCATGGAGAGCACCATGTTTTCGTTTCCGGCGGCCTTGGCGGTTTCATCGAATACGGAGGTGATGTCAAGCGCGGCGCGCAGATTCTCGTTCTGCATCAGCGCGCTGGTGACATGCGGCTCGGGCAGGATGCCGATCTCAGCCTGACCGGAGGCGAGCAGGGTTGCCAGCTCGCTGTGTTCGGCGACATACTCAAGCTCCACGCGGTCCTTGATGTTGTTCCGGCTGAGAATGTAATCAATCGCGTACTCCGGCACGCTGCCCTGACCGGTCGCGTAAACCTTGCGCCCCGCCAGATCGTCGATGGAGTCGATGGTCGGGTCAGAGGTGACCACATGCAGAACGCCCAGCGTGTTCAGTGCAAGCAGCTGCACGCCGCCGTTCGTTTTCACATTCAGTGTAGCGGCGAGGTTGGTCGGGCAGGCAGCGATATCTGCGCTGCCGCTGGCTACGGCAGCAACGATCTCATCGCCCGCGCCCACCAGCGTGAAGGCGTAGGCATCCGTATCGTCCATCAGCTCCACCATGCCGATACCGGTCGGTCCCTTGAGCGCATAAACGCGCACGGGTTCATCGGCTGCGCCGATGCAGGAAACCGCGACAAGCAGCGCGGCCAGAAGCAAAAGAGCCATCTTCTTCATGAGAAAAACCCTCCTTCAAAACGTTAGGGATGACAAATTCCGACTCATTATAGCACAAAGGCATCGTTTTTACAACTTTGTTACAGGGCAAAGCGATCATCTGTGCTATAATTTGGCGGAAGCAAGGCGCGACGTCTAGGCATCGGAAGCCGCGCGGCGCGCTTTGACGAGTAGGAATAAAGAATGGCAAAGGAGGAACAGACATGGCGGATATCCTGATCGTGGAGGATGAAGCGTCCATTCGGCAGGTGCTTTCCATGCATTTTTCGCTTGTGGGGCATGAGGTTTGCGAAGCGGAGGACGCCGAGCAGGCGAGGATGCAGCTGGAAAAATCGGCACCCGACCTGGCCGTGCTGGACGTGATGCTGCCGGGAGAGGATGGTTTTTCTCTGGCGCAGACCGTGATCGAGCGCAATATCCCCGTGCTGTTTCTGACTGCGAAGACGAGTGTGCCGGATCGTGTGCGCGGCCTTTCCATGGGCGCGCAGGATTACATGCTCAAGCCCTTTGAGCCTGCGGAGCTGCTGGCGCGCGTGGAAAATATACTGCGCAGAACCAAGCGTGAGGAGCGTCGCTTTGCATGCGGCGGACTGAACATTGATTTTGAAGCCCGGCGCGTGACGCTGGAGGGCAGAGAGATACAGCTCACTGCGCTGGAGTTTAATTTGCTGACGATGCTTGTGCGCAGGCGCAATGTCGCCATGAGCCGCGAAGAGCTGCTTGTCGGCGTTTGGGGCTACGATTACGCAGGCGAAACGCGCACCGTAGATGTGCATGTGCAGCGGCTTCGCAGCAAGATCGGCGCGGGATATATTGAGACGGTGTATAAATACGGGTATCGGTTTTCGGCGGAGGGACACGCATGAGAAAACGCATGGCCATCTCCATGGTGCTGCTGGTTTTGCTGCTCTTTCCCATCGGAACGGGTCTGATTGTCTCGCGCTGCTTTGATTTGACCATGGAGCGCGAACGCATGCGGGCGCTTTCCGAGGAGGCTGCCATTGCGCGCGCTGTCGCGATGGAGATCAGCTCCGGCACGCAGGAAACGATCTTTGCCGTGGCGAGCGGCG
>CAZACG010000003.1:0-24116 GCA_964483645.1 uncultured Oscillospiraceae bacterium
TGCAATAGGTAATGGCGTACTCCTTGTCCTCCATATCCGGCATCACCATGGACTCATCCCACTTATCGCCAACGCGCGGGACGGCGTTCATCAGCAGCTCCGTATACGGATGCGCCGGATTATCCATGATCTCCTTCGCCGGACCGTACTCGATCAGGCCGCCGCGATAGAGCGTGGCGATGTAATCGGAAACATAATAGGCCGTGGAAAGGTCATGCGTGATGTAAATGAAGGAAACATTGTACTTATCCTTGAGCTCCTTGAAGAGGTTGACAATGTTCATCTTCATGGAGGCGTCAATCGCCGCAACCGGCTCATCCGCAATAATGAGCTTCGGGCGAGTGATCAGCGCGCGGGCAATGGATACGCGCTGCAATTCGCCGCCGGAGAACTGCGTCGGATACTTATTCTTGACAGCTTCCAGCGAAAGGCCGACATTGCACAGCGTTTCGTCAACCAGCTTTTCCGCTTCGGCGCGCGTCTTGCAGATGCCCAGACGAAGCGCGGTATTGAACAGATACGTATCCACCGTCTTGCGGGCGGAGAACGTCTCAAACGGATTCTGGAAGATCGGCTGAACGTCAAGCTTGAACTGCTTGGGATCGTAGGCCTTCCTGTCCGAATACGCCTTACCCATCAGCTTGATATCGCCCATATCCGGGTCGTACAGGCGCAGAATCATTTTGCACAGCGTGGACTTTCCGCAGCCGGACTCGCCGACGATGGAGAGAATGACCGGCTTTCCTGCGTCGATATCCAGCGAAACATCGTCAACAGCGACCAGCTTCTTGCCCATCAGCATGCCGCCGATGCGGAAGATCTTGCTGACATTTTTGATTTCCAGCAACTTTTCTGCCATGTCACTTCACCTCCGACTCGAGATAATGGCATGCGGCGAAGCGGCCCGGTCTGACCTCGCGGAACTCGGGCACGTCCTGACGGCACTTATCCGTCGCATGCGGACAGCGCGGCGCAAAGCGGCAGCCTGCCGGTGGATTCTTCAGCGAGGGTGGAGAGCCCGGGATGCCGACTTTCTGGCTCTTATCTCCGACGCGCGGAAGCGCGCCGATGAGCATCTTGGTATACGGATGGATCGGATCGTTGAAGATATCCTCCGTTTTGCCCAGCTCCACGAAGCTGCCGGAATACATAATGCCCATGCGGTCGGTGATCTGATAATGCACGCCCATGTCATGGCTGACGATGACCAGCGTGTTCTTGAGCTGCTTTTGCAGGCGCATGAGCATCATCAGGATGCCGCGCTGCACCACAACGTCCAGCGCCGTTGTCGGCTCGTCGGCCAGAACAACGTTGGGAGACATGAACGTGGCAAGCGCAATGATGGCGCGCTGGCGCATGCCGCCGGAGAGCTGGAACGGGAACGCCTCGAGCACGTCGCGGGAAAGACCCAGCTCCTCCAGATACTTGCCTACGCGATCAAGCGTCTGCGCTTCGGTCTCGTTCTTTCGATCCTCGGCTGGGATGGAATCAAGGAACTGGCTCTTCAGGCGCACGATCGGGTTGAGCACGCTCTGCGCAGCCTGCGGCACGTAGGAAATATGATTCCACCAGCTCTTGCGGATCTGGCCGGATTCATAGCTGAACTCCTTGCCCTTCTTCTCGCCGCTCAGAATGACGCGGCCCTTGTCGATTTCCAGCGGGAACTCAACAATGTCATACAGCGTCTTCAGCAGCGTAGACTTGCCGCAGCCGGATTCGCCCGCGATACCGAAGATCTCATTGTCATGAATTTCGAAGTTGACGTCCTTGACAACGTGTACGTTACCGTCAATGGTCTTGTAGGACGCGGAGAGGTTATCAATTTTTAACATCTTTATCTACCTCTCTTCATGGACATGTAGTCGTTGTAGCCGGTGATGAGCATGAACAGGCCGATGAACAGGATGATCGTCGCCAGAATCGGCGGGAGAATCCAGTTCCAGCGCGCCATCATGATCGCGTTATAGTTGCGCGCCCACTGAATCATGTTACCAAGCGACACGAGGTTCGCCGGGGACAAACCCAGAACAGCAAGGCTGGATTCGGAGCCAATTGCGCTCAACGTCGCGTTCATGAAGTTGGAAAGAGACCACGTCAGCGCATACGGCAGAATCTCTGTGACGACAACCTGCAGCGTACCCTCGCCGGAGAACCATGCGGTGTGGATGAAGTCGCGCTCCTTCATGGTCAGCGCCATGGAGCGAATCTGGCGGGCAGGCCACGCCCACGCAAACATCGCCAGAACCAGCGCCAGCAGGAAGACCGTGCTGCTGCCCTTCATCAGCGAGGTCATCAGGATCAGAACGGGCAGGGACGGAATGACGACAAAGGTATCGGTGATGACCATGAGCACCCTGTCCAGCCAGCCGCCAACAAAGCCCGCGATCAGGCCGACCATGACGCCGACCACCGTGCCGATGAGCGCAACGATGAAGCCGATCAGCAGAGAATTATGGATAGCTTCGATCAGCAGCCAGAAAATATCCTGACCCTTGGAGGTCGTGCCGAAGAAATGCTCTAAGGAGGGAGCCAGATTCTTCATGCGGATATTGTTCGGGAACGGATCAGCATGCGGAATGTAATAGACCACGAAGCCGAGAATGAGGAAGAAGATCGTGATGATCAGACCAACCTTGAGACGGAAGTTGGCGTTCTTCCAGAACTTTGCAAAGCCCTTCACGTTCATTCCTCCCTTCTTAGCTGTAACGGATACGCGGATCGATGAACGGATAAATCAGGTCAGCAATCAGCGTACAGGTGGAAATAGCGACGACAGAAATGGTGATACAGCCAAGAATCATGTTGTAGTCGGACTGAACGATGGCGTTCTGAATCAGCGTTCCGACGCCCGGATAGCCGAAGATGATCTCGGTCATGATCGAACCATTGAAAACTCCGCCCAGACTCATGGCCAGCGCCGTAATCTGGGTCAGAATGGAATTGCGGAATACATAGCTGTAGCCGATTCTTCCCTCGCTCAGACCGCGGAAGCGCGCGTAGAGAACGAACTCCTCCTCAGCCGTGGTGCTCGAGAGCGACTTCATGGAGATAATCCACCAGCCCGTGCCCAGCAGCAGAATGGAAACCGCCGGCAGGATGGAGGCCTTCAGCAGCGAAGCGATAAAAACCGCCATGCCGTCGTTATACAGAATCGTCGACTGAAGCGGGAACCAGCCCAGCACAAAGGCGAAGACAATCTGCAAAACGAGCGCGAGGATGAAATACGGAATCGGATAAAGACAAATCGCGATGCCCTCCAGAATCTTGGAGGAACGCTTATTCTTGCGGAAGCCCGCAAGCAGACCGATAAAGTTGCCGATGCACCACGCGATAACCGTCGTCGTCAGCGAAAGACCGACGGTATAGGGCAGGTTGCGCAGAATAATGTCGGTAGCCGGCGTCGGATAATTCATCAGCGACGGGCCAAAATCGAAATGAAACAGACCCTTCCAAAGGAAGGAGGTATACTGCTCCCACAGAGAGCCTTCAAGTCCAAACTGCACGCGCAGCGTTCTGCGCAGCTCCTGCTTGGCAACAGGATCCATGGTTCCCGAGCGTGATTCCATCTGACCGATCATGTTTTCAACAGGATCGGAGGGGAACATGCGCGGGATAAAGAAGATGAAGGTCACGCCGATCAGAATTGTCAGCGCCCATGTCATCACGCGGAGTCCGAAGTACTTCCAGAACTTCACAGGCCACACCCCTTTTTCCCGGAAAATTTGATGCCGTATGGCGAGCGGCCGCACCCCTAACCCCGTAGGTGGGCCAAGCGATTGTAAATATCAAATGATTTGAATGGCTATTTTTAGGCAAAATCAACGATAAGTCGAAATGAGTAGAAGAAAGCACGCGCCGCCGCTTAGGACGGCGCGTGCCGATTCTATCGCTTACTCTTCAAGAGAGCATCCGTGCTTACTGCGCAACCGGGTTCAGGTGCGGCACGATGTACTTGAAGCAGCTCCACCACCACCACGGGCCATTGTAGGCGTCGGCAGCGGTCGGATAGCCAGCCCAAACGGTGCTGTTGGTCGGGACGTACTTGATGCCGGAGTGGAAGCCGATGTACGGCAGCTCCTCGATCATGACCTTCAGGAACTCAAGGCCCAGATCATAGCACTTCTCGTCGTCCGGAGACAGGGTAGCCATCTCATGGATGATCTCGGTCGCGCGCTCGTTGTACCAACGGGTGCCCTGGCCGGAGCCAATCTCGCCCAGCGGGGTGATCAGATCGCCGTCCCACGGCTGAATCTGAGAGTAGATATCCTTTACGATGAAGCCGGTCGGCCAGTAGCCAGCAATGTCAAAGTTGCCGGTAGAATGGTCGGTATCCCAGGTCGCGGAGGACTTGCCAACGAGGGTGCAGTCGAAGCCGAACTTGGTCAGCTGATCCCACGCAGCCTCAACGCCGCGGCCAGCCTGCTGCTCGGTGTCGGCCAGACGGGACATTTCGAACTTGAACGGCTCGCCGTTGTAGTACCAGGTGCCGTCAACCTTCTCAAAGCCAACCTGATTGATCAGCAGCTTCTCAGCAGCTTCCGGATTGTAGGCCCAGGTGCCTACGCCGAACATATCCTCGAGCTCTTCCTTGGTGCCATCGATGCCCAGCTCAGCGGCCATACGGGTGGCATACTCGGAATCCCAAACCTTGCAGGTGGTGCCATCGCCCAGATCCAGCTCAAGCTCCTCGAGCCAGCCCAGCAACGGCCTGTAGTAGAGCTCCTGGCCGGCGGTGGTCGCGGTCAGCTGCGGGAACGCAGAAGCACGACCGGCGCCATCGAAGATGGACAGGGAGATCTCGTCAAAGTTCAGCGCCAGAGCGATCGCCCAGCGGAAGTACTTGTTGTCATACGGAGCGCCCTTGCCGATAGAGAACGCCAGGCCCTTGGAGCACGGGTCATCGGAAAGCGCGTACGGGAACTCATTGTACCAGCAAGCGACGTTCGGGTTCTGGCTGGTCATCAGCTCCAGCTCTTCCGGAGTAACCTCAACCATAACGTCGACTTCGTTGTTGATCATCGCCATCTGGCGAGTGGTGCTGTCGCCCAGGACGCGGAACCAGATGTACTTGGCAGCCGGCGCCTCGGTCAGGCCATCAACAACAGCGACAGTGGAGTTCTGCCAGTCCTCACGGAGCTGATAGAGGATCCACTGGCCGTTCGGATCGTAATCCTTCACGGTGTACGGGCCGGCCACGACCGGATTCTCATCCTTAAAGGTCATGACGTCCTCAACCTTGGAGTAGACGTGCTCCGGAACAATGCGGAAGCCGGAACCCCAGATGGTGACGCCGAACTTCTGCGCAAGGCGCGGATAGGACTCCTTGGTGACGAACTTCACGGTGTAATCGTCAACCTTCTCAACGGACGCAAACACGGTGTTCGCGAACGCAGAGTCGCCGATAGCCGGGGTGTTCAGGATCATGTTGAAGGTGAACACAACGTCGTCAGCATTCAGATCTTCGCCGTCGGACCACTTGATGCCCTTGCGGATGGCAACAGTGTGCTCGGTGAAGTCCTCGTTGGACACGGGCATGCCCTCGGCGACTTCGCCGAACTGCTCGCCCTTGACGGTGTCGATTTCCCACATATGAGCGGACATGAGCTGATGGATACCAAAGCCCATCTGGGTGCCGTTCATGTAGGAGTTGAACTGTCCGGGAACATCGGTCGGGGTCTGCGTCTCGACGATCAGCGTCTCATTACGCGGCGTACCGACGGCGGTCATTTCCTCAGCGAACGCGATAGAGCCCATAGCGAGCACCATCACGAGCGCGAGAACGAGAGAAAGAATCTTGCGCATAGATACTACCTCCTTTTATTTTCTCCAGGCAATTGCCTGTAGAATTCTCATCCATGTGTCAACTACTTGTCGCTCCGGCTGAACGATTGATATGACGTATCCGTTTCACAGCTTCCTTAAACATTTATCTTTGCTTACATATATTCGACGGCCTTCTCAATGAATTCGCTGAAAATAGAGTTGGCCCATGCGAACCACGGACGGGTGAAGTCCTTTGGATTGTCCACATTCACACCCTCATGCATCAGATTGGTGTCCGCATCAATCGAGCAGAGCGTCTGCGCCAATTCAAGAATCTCCTTGGGGTCGTTCGAAGTCAGGCCCTGAATGCACAGGGAGATCGGCCAAACAAAATTCGCAGGCGTATGCGGGCTACCGATGCCCTTGGCGGCGCTACCCTCAAAATAATAGGGATTAGCGCTGCTCAGGAGCATTTTTCTCGTGTTCTGATAAACGGGATCGTTCGCGTCGACGCAGCCCAGATA
This sequence comes from uncultured Oscillospiraceae bacterium, assembly GCA_964483645.1. GTDB lineage: Bacteria > Bacillota > Clostridia > Christensenellales > Aristaeellaceae > Ventricola. Next base: position 6,288 of record CAZACG010000003.1, read on the forward strand.
CGGCAGGCTCAACAGGCTGGGAACGTTCGCGTCGTCCATCAGGTTGTAATTTCCGTTTCCGTCCACCTCATAGGCGAACACATCGCCATAGGTTTCATGATGCACGACCGCGTGCTTTTGCAGGCCGTCTGCAATATCGTCATGGAGCTTCTTCGCTCTGGCGATCAGCGTCTTGTCGCCGCCCAGCTCTTCAAGCAGCTCCATCAACTGCTCCAGCGACTTCTTGGCAAAGAAGTTTGCCGGAATCAGATAGCCGTAAACGCAGGCATCGTCGCTGGGACGGAAGCCGCTCCATGTCATGCCGGTATAGGCGACCGGATTGCCCTTGCCTTCGCAGGGCAGCGTATCGGAAAGCGGGCAGTTGCTACGCTGGAAGACATAGGCAGATTTCTCAGTCCGGGAACATCGGTCGGGGTCTGCGTCTCGACGATCAGCGTCTCATTACGCGGCGTACCGACGGCGGTCATTTCCTCAGCGAACGCGATAGAGCCCATAGCGAGCACCATCACGAGCGCGAGAACGAGAGAAAGAATCTTGCGCATAGATACTACCTCCTTTTATTTTCTCCAGGCAATTGCCTGTAGAATTCTCATCCATGTGTCAACTACTTGTCGCTCCGGCTGAACGATTGATATGACGTATCCGTTTCACAGCTTCCTTAAACATTTATCTTTGCTTACATATATTCGACGGCCTTCTCAATGAATTCGCTGAAAATAGAGTTGGCCCATGCGAACCACGGACGGGTGAAGTCCTTTGGATTGTCCACATTCACACCCTCATGCATCAGATTGGTGTCCGCATCAATCGAGCAGAGCGTCTGCGCCAATTCAAGAATCTCCTTGGGGTCGTTCGAAGTCAGGCCCTGAATGCACAGGGAGATCGGCCAAACAAAATTCGCAGGCGTATGCGGGCTACCGATGCCCTTGGCGGCGCTACCCTCAAAATAATAGGGATTAGCGCTGCTCAGGAGCATTTTTCTCGTGTTCTGATAAACGGGATCGTTCGCGTCGACGCAGCCCAGATACGGCAGGCTCAACAGGCTGGGAACGTTCGCGTCGTCCATCAGGTTGTAATTTCCGTTTCCGTCCACCTCATAGGCGAACACATCGCCATAGGTTTCATGATGCACGACCGCGTGCTTTTGCAGGCCGTCTGCAATATCGTCATGGAGCTTCTTCGCTCTGGCGATCAGCGTCTTGTCGCCGCCCAGCTCTTCAAGCAGCTCCATCAACTGCTCCAGCGACTTCTTGGCAAAGAAGTTTGCCGGAATCAGATAGCCGTAAACGCAGGCATCGTCGCTGGGACGGAAGCCGCTCCATGTCATGCCGGTATAGGCGACCGGATTGCCCTTGCCTTCGCAGGGCAGCGTATCGGAAAGCGGGCAGTTGCTACGCTGGAAGACATAGGCAGATTTCTCAGCGTGATGCTGCTCCGTCTCCCAGACGGTCAGGATGGTCTGAGCCGCATTCATAAACGTCTCGTCGCACCAATGAGCGTTGCCCGTTTCCTTATAGAAAGCATAGGCCAGACGAATCGGATAGCACAGGGAGTCGATCTCGTATTTGCGCTCCCAGATCCACGGCTTGGCCTCGTCCGTCCAGTTGGTATCGTCAAAATGAATCTTGCTGCTGTCCGCTTCTTTATTGAAAGCGTTTGCATAGGGGTCGATGGTGATGTACTTAAACTGCCGTCTGAGCATCTGCTCAATGGCGGTCTCCACCTCCGCATGCTTCTTTGCGTGCGGGAGATAGTGATATACCTGCGCGGAGGAATCTCGCAGCCACATCGCGGGAATATCGCCGGTTACAAGGAACACCGTATCGTCCGCACGCTGAAGTGTCGTCTCCCACGTGCTACGAAAGCACAGGCTGTACATCTGCGCCATCTTGTTCTGTCCCTTAGCCAGCAGCTTATCATATACTTCCTGCGCCATTTGATCCATTAAATTCATGAAGATCCTCTTTCTAAACGCGCTTTCGCCGGTTCCGTACAGCAGATATCCCGCCGCGCGGAACAATGGACATTTTTACAAACGAAATCTGCGTAATGTTGTGTTTTTCGTGAATAGATTCTAAATTGTTTAACGTCTTTTTGCTGATTATAACACGTTCCCTACATCATGTCAAGGCCATTATAATGAACATGTCATTTGGATTCATTCGCCGTTTTTGCACCTTTGCGTAGCAAAAGATGGCTATTCTTTGTCATACAATTGAAGTATTTTGGGATTATTCGTTATTGTATGCGTAATTTTTTGGTTTTGATTGATTTCCATCTTTTCAAATGCTATAATGTTATGTCAGTGAAACTTGCGTACCGAGGTGGTCAAATTGGCGTTTTACTGCGGGCCGACGAAAACGCCCCTTTACCTGGATCTTTATCACAAGCTGCGCGATCAAATCGAAAGCGGCGTTTTTCCCGTCGGATATAAGCTGCCCAGCGAAAAGCAGATTGCCGAAGAAAACGGCGTCAGCCGCATCACCAGCAAGCACGCGCTCGATCAGCTGGTCAGCGAAGGCTATATCAAGCGCTTTCCCGGAAAGGGCTCCTTCGTTCAGGCTCAAAGCGGCAATCTCGCCTGCGAGGCCGCTCCTGCGGCGCGCTCAAGCGTCCCTGCCCGTCCCGCTCGCCTGATCGGCGTGCTCATGGAGGACATCGCGCCCAATTTCGGCGGCGGCATTCTCATGGGGATCGAGCGTATGTGCGCCGAGGCCGGGTACAGCGTCGTGCTCAAGTTCAGCTACGGCGATGAAAAGCGTGAAATTGCCTGTGTCGATGAGATGCTTGAAGCAGGCGTCTGCGGCATCATGGTCATGTGCGCATACAGCGAGATCTACAGCCCCACGATCATGAAGCTTTGCCTGGACAATTTCCCCATGATTTTTATGGATCGCTCCCTGCGTGGTCTGCCCGTTCCTTATGTGAGCACCGACCATCAAGCCGCCGCCAAGGAGCTCACCTATAAAATGATTCGACGCGGACACAAGCATTTGGCTTTGGCGCTGATCGAGGATTCCCACACCACCTCCAGCGTCGAGGATCGCATCCTGGGCTATATCGACGGTTGTCTTGATCATGACCTGCTGTGCGCCAATAAGCGCATTGCACTGCTGCGCGAGGATGGGCATCAGGTCGTTCCCAACGCGCATCGGATTAACCTCGCCCGCATTCGCGATTATCTGCGCGACAATCCGGAAACCAAGGGCATTCTTGCGCTGACGAGCGTGATTGCCGATTCTCTTCTGCATGCGCTTACGGATATCCCCTGCGACGGTTACACCGTCGCCGCCTTTGACGGGCCGCCGGATTCTGGGCGCGCCGACTGCGAGCTGTTCTATATCGAGCAGGATCAGGAGATGATCGGTAAAACCGCCTGTCGGCTGCTCATCGAAAAGATCGCGGGGCATCCCGCTCCGCATCACACATACATCCCCTATCGGGTCATCGACGCCTCGAAAAAAGCAGGCAACGCGCAGTCCATGTTAAGCGAAGAATAAACGAAGGAGCTGGCAAGCAGAAACGCTTGGCAGCTCCTTCGTTTTTTGTTCTTTTTTGTGCATCCATAAGCCGTTCGCGCAAATCCATAGCAAAGGCTTCTCCCGGCAGGGCGAAAGCATTTTATACTATTCTTCAATGAATACTATTCTCAAATCAAATTGACCTTGAGGAACTCACCCGTCAGGTCCCGCTTCGCTCCCTGACTGCTTTTATCGAATGGCTTCGCCATGGAAACCGTCGGGCTGCCGCCCCAACCCGCCAAGGGACTTCACTCCTTGACCCCTTCATCGCTTCGCGCCGCTCGCTCCGGCTTTTATAGAAGAACGGTATTCGTACAGCGGAATCATCAGCACACTGCACGTTCCCCCGCAGATCATGCCCAACTTCGCGCTATCCTGATTGCTCAAATGGTATTCCCGGCTCGTCACCTGCCGCACGCCGCGCGCTTCGCACGCTGCCGCATGCTCGATGGCTCCTCCGCCGATGCTGCCGATGATCCCATTCTCGCCGACAAGCATCATGCTGCCCTCGCCCCTTGGGCCGGAGCCGCTCTTGCGCGTGATCACGCACAGCACACCCACCTCCCGGCTGTTGAGCAGCTCTCGGGGCGAATAAACCGCCCCCGTTCGGTTCTTCTCCCGAATGATTTCGGCTAAAATGCTGACGGCGATCTCCGCCGGCGTGACCGCACCGATATTCAGTCCGATGGGCGCATGCACGCGTTCCGATACCGCCTCAAAGCCGTCCCGGGCCAGCGCGTCAAACGTCGCTTTCACCTTGGCCCTGCTGCCGATCATCCCCAGATAGCGATTGGAGTGGGCAAGCAGCGTGCGCACGCATTCGTAATCCTTCTCATGTCCGCGCGTTGCCACCACATAGTATCCGTCCGGCACGAGATAACGCTCCAGATGATCAAACGAATCGCAGATCACCTCGTCTGCCTGCGCAAAGCGCGTCTTGGAGGCGAACTCCTGGCGATCATCCAGCACAGTCACGCGGAAATCCAGCAGCGAGGCCATTCGCGACAGCTCCAGCGCGATATGTCCGCCGCCGCAAATCATCAGATTGGGCTGGGGGGCAAACCATTCGGCCTTGATTTGGGAAACGTCCTCCTGCGCCTCAATCAGCGCGGCGGCGGCTCGCTGATACAAAGAACCGTCATGCGCCGCGTAAATCCGTATGCGCTTGTCAGGATATCGCTGACTGAGCGGCTCCACATACCCGCACATCACCAACCGCTGAATATGCGCAGCCTCGAGAATAGTCTCCTCCGATGCATTCAGGCAAGCCTTGACCCGTTCTACTCTGTGCGCAGCGTCGCCCATGCATCGTCCGATGGCATGAAGACCACATACAACAATGATTCCGTCCGCATTGTCCGGCACAACCGGCTCGTGCTCCGCCGGGAATTTTACGGGCAGCTGCTTCGAGCCGTCCGCCTCCACAAGCGTCACATCCGCCTGCGCGCACACCTGCTCATACACCGCCTTCGGCAGCGCCGCGATTTTTTCTCCCTCGCGCACACCCGCCATCACATACCGCTTACGCTTCAGCTCGCACACAATGGCCTGCGCATCGGGCTGCGCCAGCGTGTCCTCTTCGATGAACATATGCGTCGTCGTGGTCACAAACACGCTGAGCCCCTGCGCCAGATATGCCTGGGCCATCTCATGAATCAGCGTCGTTTTGCCGCCCGCGCCGACAATCGCCCAAATCATAAGCCTTCCTCCGCCATGGTCAGAAGCGCGTCGGCGCAGACATCCGCGTCCTCGCGCACATTGTTCAGTCCAAAGCTGAAGCGCACCATGGATTGCGTTCCATAGTGTTCATGCACCAGCGGCGCGCAATGCGCGCCCGCACGCGTCTCAATGCCATATTCGCGCGAGAGCCGATCGCTGACGCTTCCCGCGTCCATGCCCTCGATATTGACCGAGACGACGCCCGTATATGACTTGCCTGCTTCCCGGTAGATTCGAATTCGGGCATTGGAGCGAAGCTTTTCGCACAGCCGCTGCGCCAGCGCACGCTCATGCGCCCAGATATTCGGCGTACCCCGCGCGTTTAATTCATCCAGCGCGACGTTCAGGCTCAGAATTCCCGGAACATTGAGCGTTCCGGCTTCCAGCCGCTCGGGATATCGCGCGGGATGCTCGTGTTCAAAGGAGCGCACACCGCTGCCGCCCACCTTCAGCGGACGGATATCGACGCCCCCGCGCACGCACAGACCGCCGATTCCCTGCAAGCCGAGCATTCCCTTATGCCCCGTAAAGCAGAGCACGTCAATCAGCTCCTCCTGCATGGAAATGGGCAGCACGCCCGCGCTCTGCGCCGCATCCACGATCAGCAGAACGCCCCTGTCGCGGCAAATTTGACCGATGGCCCGAATATCCTGAATTTCGCCCGTCACGTTGGAGACGTGATTGACAATCACAGCGCGCGTTCTGTCCGTGATCGCCGCTCCGATGGCCTCGGGCAAAGGCGCGCACACCGTCATCGCGCAGCCCAGACGATACAGCGGTCTGAGCACGCTGTTATGCTCCAGATATGTCGTAACCACATGATCCTGCGCGTCAAGCAGTCCCCAAACGGCTGTATTCAGACTCTCCGTCACGCCGCCGGTAAAGACGACATGGGTGAAGCTGCATCCGAAAAATTCCGCAAGCTTCATGCGCGTATCCAAAACCATTCGCGCCGCATTCATCGCCGCGCTGTTGCTGCCCCGGCCCGGATTGCCCGGACAGGACAGATACTCCGTCAGCCTTTGAGCCAGCGCCGCCGGTTTATAAAATCCCGTCGCCGCGTTATCCACGTAGATCATAGCGCCGTCCCCTTCAGATGCAAAACAGCCTCCAGCACGCCGCCCGCGATACAGCGCGCCTTGTCCGAGATTGTAAAGCAGTTTTCGTATTCGTCCGTTCGCGGATCAATATCGGCGATTTTGAAGCCCTTCGTCACGGGATAGCCGTCCCGAATCAGCCCGCGCAGCAGCCCGTCAAGGCTTGCGCGCACCGGCACGCTTTCCTCGCCGCAGACGATGCGCGCGATGATTTCCTCCCGCCTGACGGTGTCCGTAATCCGCTTTACATTGCGCATCACGCCGCTTGCGGGACTATGGATGACGCGTTCCCGGTCGTAGCCTGCGATTTTGCCCGGGATCCCCGTATCGAGCGCCGCGCTTCCCTCATAGAGAACGCGCCCCAGCGAATGACCGCGCTGCGTCTCCACGACCGCATGCACATCCCGTCCGGCTACAAAGCCCGGGCCAAGCGCCACGGTAATGGGCGCCATATCCATGTACGTGCCGAGATTGCGCTTGGCCAGAATCGCATCGACCACAGCCATGGGCCGCAGAAGCGCCACGCTCCTCGCCTCGGGATCAATCAGCATCGCCGGCTCTCCGGCCTCAAGCATCGCCAGCGCTTCTCCCGGATTCTGCGCCAGACAGCAGGTCACGCCTTCCACAGTCTGCCTACCCTCGTATACCGCCTCGGAGAATGCGACGTTTCGGCGAATGGCAGAGGGAAACTGCGTTTCCAGCACGAGCACGCGAAAGCCGCAGGCGTGCAGCTTGGCGATGGTTCCCGTCGCCAGATCGCCCCCGCCTCTGACAATGACCAGATTTTCCATGCTCGCTTCCTCAGGGCTTTATGATCTTCGCCGCCGCGCCCATTCTTTCTACAATATCATACATATTGGTCACGCCGCCGACGGCCAGACGATCTGCCAGCTTGTAAAAGTTCAGACAGGTGCCGCAGGTCAGAATCTCTACGCCCTGCGATTCGAGGAAACGAAGATCCTCCAAGCTGTCCGAACCCTCGCAGGACAGCTGCGCGCCGCCGTTATACAGCAGAATCGTCTTGGGATAAACCTCCTGCTTCGTCAGTGCAAAGATAAACGCCTTCATGAGCGCCTTGCCCAGTTCCTGCGAGCCCTCGCCCATATGATCGGCAGAGAGCACGACGATATCCCCGCTTCTCGTCGGAAGCTCACAGGTGATTTCCTCCTCCGTCTCCGGCGCTGCCTTGCTGCCAACGGTGAGCGTCACACGGTAGTGATTGTCCGTGATTTTGTCCGACTTTGCGCCGTGTCCGCGCACCTTGGCGAACTTGGTCAGATTCTGCACAGCAATTTCATTGTCCACCAGCACCTCAATTTCGTCGCCCTCGCCAAGCTCACGAATCGCGTTCTTCGTATTGACCACGGGCAGCGGACATGCGAGTCCGCGTGCATCAAGCAGCTTTTTCATGTTGTATCATCCTTTCACCATGATGGTCTTTTCCTGTTTAGGAAGCACCCTGCCGACAATCGCGGCAGGAATTCCCTTTGCATGCATGCGCTCTACGATCTGCTGCGCATCCTCCTGCGCCACGCTTGCCAGCAGGCCGCCGGAGGTCTGCGGATCGTAGAGAATCTCCTCTAAGACGAAATTCTCTTTTTCAAACAGAACCTCGTTTTCGATATAGTTGCGGTTTTTCTGTGCGGCGGCAGTGATGTAGAATTCCTGCACATACGCCTCGCACTCCTCAAAGCGCGGCACGCGCTGCGCGTCAATCTGCGCGCTCAGCTTTCCATCCAGCATTTCGCTCAAGTGGACGAGGAAGCCGAAGCCCGTCACGTCCGTGCAGGCATGGACATGATAATCCCTCAAAATTTCCGAAGCGTATTTGTTGAGGAAAGTCATGGAATCCGTCGCCTTGCGAACCGCCTCCTCGCTCGCCTCGTGAATTCTGTGCGCCGTCATGATAATGCCCACGCCCAGCTTCTTGGTCAGAATGAGCGCGTCGCCCTCCCGACATCCGTTGTTGCGCAAAATTTTGCGGGGATCCACCAATCCGGTCACGCTCAGGCCGTATTTGACGTCGGTATCGACGATGGAATGTCCGCCGGCCAGCGCCGCGCCCGCTTCGAGAACCTTGTCGTTTCCGCCCTGCAAAATCCTGCCGAGGATATTCATGTCCAGCGTCTCCGGAAAGCAGACGATATTCAGCGCTGTAAGTGCCTCGCCACCCATGGCGTAAATATCACTGAGCGCGTTTGCCGCTGCAATCTGACCAAACAAATAGGGGTCCTCCACCATCGGCGGAAAAAAATCGAGCGTGGAAATGATCGCCTGCTCGTCATTGAGGCGATATACCGCGCCGTCGTCGCTGGATTCAAAGCCCACCAGCAATTCGGGAATCTGCGGTTTTTGCAGCTTGCCCAGCACCTTGCGCAGCGCGCCCGCACCGAGCTTCGCCGTACAGCCGCCGCTCTTGCAAAAAAGGATTTCCTCCATCAGACCATCGCCTCCAGTATTTGGTCATAGCTCACGCGCCTCTTTTCAAGATACGCGGCCCATTTTTCTCTGTCCCTTTCTCTCGTCGCCCAAACCAGCCCACAGCCCGCATCGATCTCCTTGGGCAGGGGGATGATTCGTCCGTCCATTCCGTCCTCACGGCAGGCTCTTTCCATATATAGCGCCATGGTGGTTTCCAAAAAGGTGACCAGCAGGTATTTTTCCTTGTTCATCCATACACCCTCGCTCCGTGTTCTTTGCGGTCTTTTCATTATACATGAAATCCGCCGTTATTTTACAATAAAAATACATTTATGCTGTAAGTCCTTTGGCGGAGCATTGGAGCAAAACTTCAAGCTCGTCGAGTTCAAGCTTAATAGAGCATATTGTTCTTCATCAAAATGCTTTGGAAGCGGGAGACGCGCACTTGCTCGTTTCTTTTTTGCTTTACACGTATCGCATATGTTTTCTCTGAGAAAAAAGCATGAGCCTGCGCTCATTGACGCTTTGAAAAGCTGTCATCAAAGCGCAGATTTGGGGCAAACTAAAGCGCGGAAAAATCGCGCGTCCGCTCCCGTCTTCTCCCAAAGCGGGGCGAACCATTTTTCACCGGTCATACGCATTCGCCATTTAAGCGCTTCACAGCGCGTATTCGATTTTCGCCCTGACGAAACCGAACGCAACAAGGCAAAGTCGGCGGCAGAAAAGAGGATTCGCGAACGAAGCCCTTTGAATCAGAATTCGTATTCAGAAAGGATTGCGGTATGTCTCAAAGCAACAAGGCGCGTCCCTTCGGTTTAAGGGACAAGATCGGCTATCTCTTCGGTGACTTCGGCAACGACTTCACCTTCATTCTCTCCACGATCATCCTGATGAAGTTTTACACGGACGTCATGGGCGTATCTGCCGGCGTGGTCGGCGTCATCATGATGCTCACCCGCTTTGTGGATGCGTTCACGGATGTGAGCATGGGACGAATCTGCGACCGAAGCCGCGTCGTTCCCGGCGTAGGCAAATTCAAGCCATGGCTCAAGCGCATGTGCGTTCCCGTCGCTGCGGCCTCCTTTCTGATGTATCAGAGCGGACTGAGGGATTGGCCCTATGCCGCCAAGGTGGTCTATCTTTTCGTGACCTACGTGCTCTGGGGCTCAGTGTTTTATACCGCCATCAACATTCCCTACGGCTCCATGGCCTCCGCCATCTCCGCCGATCCCGGCGACCGTCAGAGCCTTTCCACCTATCGCTCCATGGGCGCGTCCCTTGCCGGGACGCTGGTTGGCGTGCTGCTTCCGCTATTCGCCTATCAGAAGATCGACGGCGCGGAGACGCTGGTCGGTTCGCGCGTGACGCGGATTGCAGGCGTGTTCTCCGTGCTGTCCGTGCTGTGCTATCTGGCCTGCTATTTCCTTACGAGTGAGCGTGTCGCGCCGGATGAGCCGCCCGCCGAACGCAGGCAGACCTCCGTGCTTGCCATGCTTCAAAACGCCGTTGCCAACCGCGCGCTCATCTCCATCATCGTCGCCTCCATCCTCATGCTGCTGGCGCAGCTGACCATGCAGAACATGGGCGGCTATGTGTACCCGGACTACTATAACAATGCCTCCGCGCAGTCCATGTCCACAGCGCTGATGATGGTCGGCATGCTCCTCTCCGCCGCGCTCGCCAAGCCGCTTTCCGAGCGCTTTGGCAAAGCGGAGGTCAGCATTGCCGCCAATCTCTTCGCCTGCGCCGTCTGTATCGTGACTTATTTGATCAAGCCCCAAAGCGTTTGGGTATTCGTCGCCCTGCAAACGCTCAATTGGCTGGGGCTTGGCCTGTTTACTATGGTTTCCTGGGCGCTCATCACCGATGTGATCGACTATGCCGAAATACAAAATGGCGTGCGCGAGGACGGCTCAGTATACGCGCTGTATTCCTTCGCCCGCAAGCTGGGACAGGCATCGGCAGCCGGGCTGAGCGGCTGGCTGCTCAGTCTGATCGGCTATGTGCCCGGCTCCGCTTTGGGGCAGTCCGGCGAGGTGCTCCATGGCATCTTCGCCATCGCTACCCTTGTTCCCGCGTTGGGCTTCGGTCTGCTCGCCCTCGTGCTGTGGCTGTGGTATCCGCTGCATAAAAAGCAAGTGGATGAAAACGTCGCCCTTCTCAAGGCGCGGCGCAAGGCCGACCCAAAGCGCTGACATGCCCGCCTTCACAGCTTTTCCTTGGATCCAGACGGCGTTCTCTGCGCCGTCTGTTTGCTTTGCGCGCATGTTCTCTTTTGAAGCGGTTTATGAAGTATCCATGGCTTTCTTGAGCTTGAGGAGCTCCTTCCGTCTCGGCCTGCGGCGAGCTACCGCAGAATAGCTTCATCCTGTAAACTGCTTCGGAAGAGGCCGCGCGCCCCGCGCGCTTTCTTGATTCTTTCACGGTTTTATGATACCATATGAAGTATCCTGAATACCCGATCGGAGGAACGCGCTTTGATAAAACGAACGGCTCTGACCCTCTTGCTGATGATGCTGCTGACGTCGGCGTGCGCCGCGCAGATGAATTATGATATCGTCTCGCCCTATCTCTCCTATACTCAGCCGGAGGACGGAGAAAGCCTGCCCGCGCTCATCGACGTACTCGGCGGCGAGGATGCGCCAAGCATCATCGGCGGCGCGGACGGTTCGACCTCCATCCTGCTGACGGATACGCAGGAGGAAAGCTGGCCCAAAACCTTTACGATCACCGTCGCAGGCGATACCACGCTCGGCTCCACGCCCGATCTGCGCAAACGCGAAGACTGCTTTGAAAACGTCGCCGTCGAAAAGGGCTACGGCTGGTTCTTTTCCGGGCTTTACGACCTGTTTTCGGACGACGATCTGACGCTGATCAACTTTGAGGGCACGCTCACGGAATCCGAGAACATCAAGGCAAAGAAGTTCAATTTCAAAGGTCCGGCAGAGTACACCGATATCCTGACGCTGGGCAGCGTAGAGGCGGTGAATATCGCCAACAACCACATCGTCGATTATGGCGAAACGGGCAAGGAGGATACCATTGCCAACCTGCAAAACGCCAACCTGATCGTCTCGGGCGGCGGCATGCTGGGAATCTTTGAAAAGAACGGCGTTAAGGTCGGCATGACCGGCTACTGCTTTCCCTATTCCAACGGAAAAAAGGACATCAGCAAGGACGTTCGGCAGCTTCGTGAGGCAGGCTGTCAGATCGTCGTCGCCTCCTTCCATTGGGGCAGCGAATACCGCGAGGATTTCACTGCCGAGCAGCGCTCCATCGGGCGCGCGGCAATCAAGGCCGGCGCGGATATCGTCGTAGGCCATCATCCGCATATCGTGCAGGGTATTGAACGCTACGAGGATACCTACATCCTCTATTCGCTCGGCAATCTGGTCTTTGGCGGCAACGTCGATCCCGACGACCGCGATGCCTATGCCGCAAGGCTCACATTCACCGTCTACGAGGATCGCTGCGACCCGCCTGCAATGAGTATCATCCCGCTGCGGCTGACCGAGCTTTCCACCGGAACGGATTATCGCCCCGTGCCGGCGCAGGGGGAGGAAGCGGACCGAATCGTCAAGCGAATCCTCAAGCGCTCCTATCAGATGGACGGATTTGAAAACACTCCGTGGTAATTCTCCGTTCGGCTTCGCCGATAGCTTTCCTTGCGTTCTCAACGAAGAGCCCCTCCTTTTACGGGCTTTGATCCATCCAAACCAACTTTTCCTCCGTTCAGTGAGGGCAAACCGCCGTCATGCGGCAGAAGGAGTATACATGGCATCCCATTTTGCATTGTTCGTCGATCTTGAAAACTGCGGCGGCAAAAAGAGCATGCTCATCGACGTGATCGAGCGCGTTAAGATCCGCGGCGACATCCTCATCGGCAAGGTCTACGGCTATACGGACAGCTATTCTGACCTCAAAGAAACGCTGCTCTCCAACACCTTCACCGTTGTGCCCAGTCTGCGCTACGGCCGCAATCAGAAGAACAGTCTGGATATCCAGCTGGTCATCGACGCGCTGGACGTCGCGTATCGCAACGAGCTGATCGACAGCTTCTGCATCGTCTCCGGCGACAGCGATTATGTCCCGCTGGTGGGCAAGCTCAAGAGCATGGGCAAGTTTGTGCTGGGTATCTCCCGAAGCGAGGCGGCCTCCAATGTATTCATGAATGCGTGCAGCGAATTCCAGTTTTTGGAAAGCGTGGCCAGCGGCAAGGATCGCGTGCAGAGCGCCGTCATCGAGGGGCTTACGCTCTCGGACGTCAACGATCTGGTCGTGGCGATTCTGCGGGAAACGGAGGATGGCGAAAGCCTCGCCTCCGAGCTCAAGAGCGTGCTCCTGCGTCTGCGCCCGAATTTCTCGGAAAAGAGCTTCGGCTATTCGACATTCGGCAAGATGCTCGCCCAGCTCTCCGAGCAGTTTGAAGAGATTTCGCTGACCAGCGAGGAATACAACCTGATCGTCAGCCTCAATCAGGCTCCGGGCTATATCGCTTCCGAGCAGCTGACGCGGGACAATTATCTCTCCGTCTTTGCGGGCATTCTGCGCGAATACAAGGAGGACGGCTTTGACCGCGTCAATCCGTCGATTCTCAAATCTGCGGTGCTTGCGGATTTCCCGGATTTTTCCGAGCGTCAGGTGGGCTTCCGCCGCTTTTCCGACGTGTTGCGCGCGCTCGAGCGCGAAAAGCTGCTGACGCTTGAGATGGACGAGAGCGGAAATATGCTGGTCAATATTCTGTAATACTACGCTCAAATCCCATCGAGCGTTTAGAGAATCCGCAGTCAGGGTTCGCTTCGCGCTTATGGATCATTTTTACCTGAGAACAGTATAAGATCAAGTCTAACGAGAGAGGCGCTTTTATAAGCTCCGACACGGAGAACGCATATGAAACGCATTTTTTCAATCCTCCTGCTGATCGCCGCGCTTATACCGCTGTCCGCGTATGCGCAAACCATTCAGATGGAGCGTCAGGGCTTTTCCTTCGATTTTCCGAACAGCTGGCTGGTGATCTCCCCCCAGCTTGCACGCGTCTATACGCCATTGCTCGAGGAGCAGGGCTTCGACGCGCAGCTGCTCGCCGAGGATATGGCGCGTGAAAACGTGCTCGCCCGCGCATACAGCGAGGATTATTCGCAGACCCTGTCTGTCATCGCCGCCGAGGATGATCTATCTGCCGAGATTTTCAGCATTGCAAACGTCACCGACGCGCAGCGTAAAACCCTGCGCTCGATGGCGGAAAACGGCCGCTTCTTTGAAACGACCGGCCTGCGCGTGCAGGATGTGGAGTGGCAGAAGGAAAACGGCGCGTACTGGCTCTACATCCATTACACCAAGACGCATGCAGATGAGGTCGTCGGGCGCGGTCTGCGCTATGTCAGCATTCAAAACGGCATGTATGTGATGCTTGACTGGCAGAAAACCGAAGGCCGGTTTTCCAACCGCGATTTAGCCGCCTTCCGCAGCCGTATCGCCGATTTTTCGGTCACCCGAACGCTTGAGGCTGCCGTGCGCACCGTTCTCCTGACCGCGCAGATTCCGGGCGAAACCAATACCGCCGACATTGAAATCACAGGCGAAACCACGCCCAACGCAACGCTTTGGGCCGAAGCGCCCGATTCTGCGGGGCAAACGCAAACGCTTTCCGTCGGTCAAGCCGGTTCAAGCGGGCGCTTTTCACTGCTGGTGCAGCTACCCAAGGAGGGCATCTATGCGCTCACGCTGACCGCCTCCATGGATGGCATGCAAAGCGCAAGCGTTTCGGGCAGCGTCGCATACAGCGCCAAAGCCCTGCCCGTATCCTTGACAGGCGCCGTCGAGGGCGAAACAACCATCGTCACCAAGGATACGACGGTCATTTCCGGCAAAACGCTCGCAGGCGTGCAAATTCAGCTGGTTACGCCATTCGGCCTGTCCAAAAAGCGCGCAGGCAATGACGGCTCCTTCTCCTTTGAGCTGTCCACACAGGACGAGGGCGAATACGATTACACGCTCATCTGCGACAAAAGCAGCTTTGATCAGCGGCGCATCCGCTTTACGCTCGCGCGGGAGATGACCGACGAGCAGGAGCGGGCGCGGATGAAAGAAAGCGCGGAAAAGATTTCCTATAAAAATCTGCAAAAGAATTCTTCCGAAAACCTCGGCAAGCTGCTGGTCATCTACGGACCGGTCATCGACGTAAGCTCGGGCAGCGGCAAATGCTATGTACGTATGTATTACAACAAGGATTCCGGCGGGAGCTGGTATAATCCCGTCGTCATCGTCTCCTCGCAGGATATGGGGGTCAAGGAGGGCGACATGCTGACCGTAGCCGCAACCGTATCCGGCGTTTATGAGGAACAGGACGCCAGCGGAAACGACGTCATGATCCCCAAGCTCGATCTGGTGTTTGTGGATCGAATTGAGTAATCGCTATTGTATAGGGAGGCATGCTTCATGCTCGAGGATCGTCAGCTGCTCAGGCGGCTGCTCAAGGCGCTGGTCGCCGAGCGCAGCGATGCGGACGGGCTCTATATTCCCCGCGGCGAGGACGGCATGCGGCGCATGATCCGCTCGCTGCTCGCCATGCGCCCAACCGGCAAAGAAAATGCGGAGCTTGAGCGCATGATTGAAGCGTTCATGCAAAGCGAGGCGCAGCAGGCTCAAAGAGGAAAGCTGCGTCGTCCCTAAGCAAGCTCAAGCTTTTCAATGGCGCTGTCATGCGAAGAATCCGAGTATTTCAAGCCAAAACTAAGCATTTGCGCCCGAAGATTTAAAAGGGCGGTCGAAAAACCAATTTTAAAGGCGATGAGACAGCTCTCATCGCCTTTTAGCATACGCTTCTTCCATTATCTTCTTCCCGGAAGGATCGTTTTTCAGCAGCTACGCATCGCTCCGCGCACCGTGCATCATTGGAAATCCGGTCAGAACTGTGCGTCAGCCGACCGTCAGAGACGGCGCTCATCGCTCGTTTCGATCCGAGAAGAGCATCCGTCCGCTTTACAGCTTGGAGACGATCTCCAGCGTGTCGCGCGCAATGGGCAGCTCCTCGTTGGTCGGGATGCGCAGCACCTTGACGGTAGAATCATCCGTGCTGATGATGCCGCATGCGCCGCGAACGTTCTTCGCCGGGTCAATCTTGACACCCATCCACTCAAAGCCCTTGATCACATCAGCAACAGCCTGCGTGTCGTTCTCGCCGATGCCCGCCGTGAAGACGATCGCATCCGCGCCGCCGACGGCCACCATGTAGGAGCCGATGTACTTCTGCAAACGATAGGTCCAGATGTCCACGGCGTTCTGCGCCTGCACGTCGCCCTCGGCCGCAGCAGCCTTGACGTCGCGCATATCGGAGGACACGGACAAACCGGCGAAGCCGGACTTCTTGTTGAGGACATTGAGCATCTGATGGATGTCCATGCCGGTGTTATCCATGATGTACTCCAGCACAGCCGGATCGACATCGCCGGAGCGAGTGCCCATCACGACGCCCTCAAGCGGCGTAAGACCCATGGAAGTATCCACAACCTTGCCGCCGACAATCGCGCTCAGGGAAGAGCCGTTGCCGAGATGGCAGATGATAAACTTGCAGTCCTTGGGATCCTTGCCCAGATACTTCGGGGTCTCACCGGCGATAAAACGGTGGGAGGTGCCATGGAAGCCGTAGCGGCGAACCTTCAGGTTGGTATAGTACTCATACGGCACGGCATACAGATACGCCTTGGGCGGCATGGTCTGATGGAACGCGGTATCAAACACGGCGACGTTCGGCTTGGTCGGCATCACCTTCTGGCACGCCTTGATGCCCGCGATATTCGGCTTCTGATGCAGCGGTCCAAGGGGGATCAGATCCTCGATGGCCTTCATGCTCTCCTCGGTAACCAGCGCAGATTCCTTAAAGGTCTCGCCGCCATGGAGCACGCGATGGCCGCACGCGCCGATCTCGTCCAGCGACGCAATCGCGCCGTTCTCCTTATCGGTCAGCGCCTCAAGGACGGCTGCGATGGCCTCGGTATGGTCGGCCATGTTGCGCACAAACTCGATGACCTTGTTGCCCTCGGTCACGGTCTGCTTGAAATGGGTGCCTTCGATGCCAATGCGCTCGACAAGGCCCTTCGCCTTGACGGACTCATCGTCCATGTCAATCAGCTGGAACTTCAGGGAAGAAGAGCCTGCGTTGATGACCAGAATCTTCATGGGTATCTACCTCCATTTTTCATATCAACCGACGGCGCGCGGCTTTTACAAAGAACAGCCGCTGCAACGCCGATTTTTAGGCCGCAGGCATTTTGAAATTTGCGCAAGCATGCTATAATAGATCATCATCGTCCTGCCGCCAATGCTTCAAAATGATTATACCGCATTTTGAACCTTTTGAAAAGCTCGGACATGGATTTATTTGTCATCAAACGCGCAGAAAGCCGCTGAAGACGCGGCTCTGTGCGCAAAATACAGCGAAGGAGAGGAATCAATGCAGGTCTGCGGCGTGATATGCGAATACAACCCCTTCCATCGTGGACACGCGCTCCATCTCTCGCGCGCAAGAGCGCTGTCCGGCACGGACTATGTGATCTGCGTGATGAGCGGCGCCGTCACCCAGCGCGGCGCATTTGCACGATACGACAAATGGACGCGCGCCAAAGCGGCGCTCATGGGCGGCGCGGATCTGGTGCTGGAGCTGCCCGCGCGCTTTGCCTGTTCAAGCGCGCAGGAGTTCGCGCAGGGCGGCATATCGCTGCTTGCCGCGTTGGGCGTGGTTACGCATCTCTCCTTTGGCTGCGAAGAGGAATCCCTGCCCTTTCTGCACGCGGCGGTCAAGGCATTGGGAGATGAATCCGGCGAATTCGTCCATGCCCTGCGCGAAGGCTTGGATGCGGGGCTTTCCTATCCTCGCGCTCGCGCGCTTGCCGCACAGGCGGTCTGCGGCATAGACGGTCTGTCCGCAGCCGTCTCCCGTCCCAACGCTGCGCTCGCCCTCGAGTATCTGCGCGCGCTGCCTGCACAGATACAGCCCGTACCCATCATCCGCGAGGGCGGCGGCTATCACGAGGAAGCCGCCGCCCTCGCGGATGATGGGTACGGGCTGTATC
>CAZACG010000004.1:0-17846 GCA_964483645.1 uncultured Oscillospiraceae bacterium
GGCTTGAATAGCAGACGGCGCGAGCAAGCGTGCAGACGGTATGCCTTTAATTCAAAACAGAAATGAAATACTGTTCTCAGATCAAAACGATCCATAAGCGCGAAGCAATTATGGGGTCAAGGGGCGAAGTCCCTTGGCTGGTTTGGGCGGCAGCCCAACGTTCTCCAAGGCGAAGCCCCTGACGATTTTGATCCAAATCGCTTTGCGATTAAGTACGATGGGGGATTTCATTCCCAGACACCTTCTTCGCTTCGCGCTGATAGCTTGTTTCTATTTGAGATTAGTATGAGATTTAAAGCTTCTCATACAGCCCGGCATTTTTGAGCGCCGGGTGCAGGGTGTTAAACAGAATCGGCGCGCAGATTGCGGCGAAGACGGCGTTGATCAGGCTGCCCGGCAGCTTGGAGAGCAGTTTAATCGTTACGGCGTTCAGGGCCAAGCCGTCGATGGTCAGGCCGAAGACGAAGGTCTTGAGCATGTAGAGCGCCACATAGGCCAGTGCGCCGAGCGCGGAGCCGAGGATGATCTTGGCATGAGCTGCGCGGGTGAGCGCGTCGCCATGGGCGCAGCGATAGGCGATCAGCCCTGCAACCAGCGCAATGGCGCCCTTGTTGATGAACGTGATGATGCACTCGGCGCCCCAACCAGCGACGATATCAAACAGGCCGGAGCCCAGACCGGCGGCCAGAAAGCCGTAGACAGGGCCGAAGAGCAGACCGCAGAGCACACAGAGCGCGTTGGTCATATGCAGCTGCGTACCCATAAAGGGGATGCGCAGATAGTTGACGACAAAGACGATGGCGGCCATCAGGCCGACGAAGCAGATTGTAAAGGTGCGGCTGCGGGTTGCATTCATGACGAAGACTCCTTTGGGATTGAACTGGATTGAGTATGGGAGTATTATAGCATGAACTGGCATGATGTAAAGGGTCAGAATGCGCAAATATGAGCACGCCAGATCGCAGGAAGATATGCATTGAGCCAAAGAACAAAATGTGATATAATCAAAGATTAGATACGAAAGTTATTCTGTTAAAAGGAGAAATCAATGGAAGAGACGAGATTCCCCCGCAGATCTATCGGCATAATCCTTGGGTGTACGCTGGTGATGATTGGCTTGATGACGCTGATCATGGCGAGCCTGCTTACGCAGCTTGACGGGGTGAAAGATGCGCTGGCGTTGTCGGCGATGTTTGCTTGTGTCTATGGCGGCGTGGCGGCGGGATATGCATCCCATAAGCGCCCGAAGACGAGAGAGCTTTGCTTTGTCCTTGCGTTCGTGGCGTTGGCGATGCTGGCCAGAGTGGTCATGTTGGATTTTGAAACGGCTGATTATGCATCCTTCCTGGCTCCGTGGACGCAGATTTTCCGCGAGGGTGGTTTTGCCACGCTGGCGGAAAACGTGGGGGATTACAACCTGATCTATCAGTATGTTCTCCTGCTGATCTCCAAGATACCGCTTTCCGATCTTTATCTGATCAAGCTATTTACGGTGATCTTTGATTTTGCACTTGCGCTGGTCATGATGCGTGCAGCGGAATATTTTGGCGGGCAAAGGGCGGGCGTCGTAGTTTTCCTGCTGATACCGGTGCTGCCGACCGTGCTGCTGGACGGCGCGTGCTGGGGACAGTGTGATTCGGTATACGTGTTTTTTATCATCCTAAGCCTTTACGCGTTGGAGACGAAGCGTCCCTGCCTGTCCGCTGCGTCGCTGGCGGTCGCGTTTGCCTTTAAGCTGCAGACGATCTTCTTCTTCCCGGTTGTGCTGCTGGGGCTCATCCATAAAAGGTATAAGCTGCGTCATGCCGCCGTATTCTTTGCGGCGTATCTGGTGACGATGCTTCCCGCGCTGATCGCGGGCAGATCGTTTGGCGATGCGCTGTCTGTCTATGCGAATCAGTCTCTTGGTCAGTACTATGACCGACTGACGTATAATGCGCCCAATCTGTACGCCTTCTTCCCCATGGTGGAATTTGCAAACACGCAGGAATTCACTTGGATGCGCTATATCGCCGACATGGACGCCTCCGGGATGAATGCCTACCTGAATCTTGACCATATGCCGGCGCTTCAGAGCGCCGCGCTGTACGCTTGCGTGATTTTTGTGCTGCTGATCGTCGTCTACTGGCTGATGCATTATAAGGAAGTGACGCCGCAAATGACGCTGACGTTTGCGCTGTTCTTTGCGATCTTCCTGCCGTTTGTGATGCCCAAGATTCACGAACGATATTTCTATTTGGCAGACATTCTGTCCATCCTCTATGCGGCGCGCTACGCCAATCGCAGGTTTATACCGCTGCTGGTGGCGGGTTCGTCGCTGATGAGCTATATCCCCTATCTGATGCGCCAAAGACCCATTGACGAGCGCTTTTTGGCGCTGATGATGCTTGCCGCGCTGGTGATCGTGGCGCAGGATTTGCTTCATGCCATGCGCAAAAACCGCGCAGAGCTTGCGAAAGGGGGCGCGTGCTGATGAAAAACTCGGCTTGCAGGATGCTTGAGGCGGCGCGCAGGCTGGATGCGCATCTTCAAGCGCATAGGCTGCTGTACGGCGGCACGCTTGCGCTGCTGTTTGCGCTGCTGCTGGCGCTTTACAACGTATCTTTGGGCCCGCTGCGGAATCTCAATGATATCGGCGGTTGGGAAAATCGAAAGCTGTTTTTAATGATGACGGCTGCTGTGCATGCCGCGCTGCTGCTGTGCTGTGCATATGGACATCATGGAAGCTTTGCACGGCTTGTACTCAGGCAGAGCCTCTTAACGGCGGGAATGTACATTCTGATTCTGGGAATGAACCAGAAGACGTATGTTTATATGCAGACCATTCAGCCGCTTGTACATGCGATGGATGCGCAGGGGCTTGCGGCTGTGGCGCAGGGGGAAACGGTTCTTTCCGCGCCCGCACGGACGCTCCTTTATCTGCTTACACGCAGTCCGGTCTATGACATGTATTCGGTCAAGCTTTTTGCCATCGGCAGCTATCTACTGCTTGCGCTACTGGCTATGCATGCTGCGGATTGCACGGGCCTTGGTTGGCGCGCGGATGCGCTGCTGGCGCTTGTTATAATCCTTCCGCATGGCTTTATGAATGCAGCAGCGAGCGCGCAGCCGGAAACGGCGGCTTGCACGCTGCTGGCGCTGTCGCTTACGCTTTTGCTCTTGGGCAAAAAGCCCCATCCGCTTGCAGCGATGCTGACCTTCGGATTGGCGGTTTCCATCAGCGGCGCGGCGTTGTATGCGCTGGGCGTCTATGGATGGGTTCTGTATCGCAGGGAGAAGGGCTTGAAACTTTGGCATCTGCTCGCAGGGCTTGCACTGCCGTTTGCGCTGTGCATTCCTGCGATGGTCTGCGGCATGGGCGTAGGAAAGGCGCTGGGAAGCGTCTTGAATGCGATTTTTGAGCTGCCGCCTTATGCGTCGGGCGCGCCGAATCTGCTGAGCCTGCTTCCGCGTGCGAGTGTGGAGGAAATGCCGCAGTATGCGTCGATCCTCAGGCATGTGCCTGAGGTGGATGCGATTACGTATGCGCAGCCCTATTACACGCAGGCGCATTTTCAGCAGGCCGCGCGGGGCTTGTCGATGGCTTCGCTTGCGGCGTATGCGGGCGTATGCGTGCTACTGATGAAGCAGGGCTGCGGAGAGCGTCTTCGCAGCGCGCTGGCGCTTACCGTAGCGGCATTGCTTCTTTGTCCGGCGGCGACAAGCGGCGCATGGCTGTTTGCGGATGTGCTGTGCGTCTATGCACTGCTGTCCGCGCCGAAGCTGCGATTGCCCGCGTGCATGGTGCTTTTTGCGACGGCGGGAGCGAGCTGTTATCCGATGACGGAGGAGGTTCTGCTTCCCATGGCCGTGGCGGCGGCACTCTGTCTTGGCGCACTATGTATTTTGCTGGGGTTGATTCCCGAAAGATTGGGTGAGGCAGGAGAATGAACGAACAACAGAAGGTGCGTCTTCGTATACTCTCGCGCATGACGGAGCCGGACGGCGATGTCCATGAGCTCCAAAACGCAAGACGTGGTGTGCTTGCTCAAGCGGCGGAGGGGTTTCAGATTGACTATGACGACGAGCAGGATGGTGAGCGCGCGCATTTTGCGCTGACAGTGGGTCAAGGGCGCGCGCGAATGAAACGGCTGGGCCTGACGAGCACGGAGCTGCATTTTATTCCCGGCACGCGCACGAGCAGCGCATATGTGACGATGTACGGCGAAATCCCCGTCATGATCGACACGAAGGCGGTTGAGGTTGCCGGAAGCATGCAGAGCGGAGAAATGGCGCTTGACTACGATGTATATGTTGGCGGCGAATACACGCAGACGACGAGGTTCCAATTGATATGGAAAGCGTGACGGCCGACGCTTTGCTGCGCGCAAGGGCGCGGGAGGTACTGCTTTCAAGCGGCGCGCGGGGCTTTGTGCGTTTTTTGCCGCAGGGCGGCGCGCTACTGGCGACGGATGCGATTCGCAGAAGCGAAGCAAGCGTGCTTCAAGAAGCGCTTTGCGCAGCAGGGTTTGATACTCATGTGTGCGGCGGCCTGCTTGAAATGTCGCCGAAGGACGCTTTGATTCGGACGCTGGCGCAGGAATATGCGGCACGTGCGGAGTGCGTGCAGATCGAATGGGAGCATTCTGCGCACAAGGCGCAGGCGCTGGGGGCTCGCTGGCTGCGTGCGCCGCAGATGGAGTATACGCCCGCCGGGCGGCAGCTCATCCTTGAGACGCTTCGTCTGCTCTGGCGAGGAATGGGGCGGGAAAGCTCGGGGCTGGATGCGCTTCGGGCGCGCGCGGCGGTCATGCAGCGTGCGGGCGACAGAAGCGGCATGCATGAGGCGGGCATTTTTCTGCTGAACACGGAAGGAGCGAATGGGGCGACTGCGCGAAAGGGGCGAATCAGATGAAAATTGAATGGATTGGACATGCGTGCTTTAAGCTGACGGCGAAGGACGGAACCGTGGTGATTACGGATCCGTATGATGAAACGGTGGGCATTGACATGCTTCCGCTGCGCGCGCAGATGATGACCATGAGCCATGGGCATCACGATCATCAGTGTATGGACATGATTGAAGGGACGCCCATGATTGTGCGCGGCGCTGAGACTGTGACGGTGGGGAGCATCCTCTCCATGGCGGTTTGCTCCTATCATGACGATGCGAGGGGTGCAAAGCGCGGCGGCAATATCATTCGCATTTTTGCGGCGGAAGGGCTGAAGCTGGTTCACATGGGGGATCAGGGCTGTATACCCGACGCGGAAGCGCTTGCCGCTATCGCGGACGCGGACGTGATGATGATCCCCGTCGGCGGCACGTATACCGTGGACGCGCGTGGAGCGAAGGCGATCATCGAGGCGGCGAAGCCGCGCTGCGTGATTCCCATGCATATGAAGACCGCGCGCTGCGGCTATCCGATAGCGCCGGTAGGGGAATTCATGCGCGAGATGGGCGTGCAGGATGCGAAGGCCGTTGCGGAGCTGGAGTGCGCAAAGGGAAGCGTACCGCAGGGCGTTGTGCTCATGCAGCCGCAGGCAGATGCGCTGTGATGGAAAGAAGCGGACGATGAAGATAAAAAGCATTGTGGCGCTTGCCTTGATGACGCTGATACTGATCAGCCTTGTTCGAAGCGCACTCAAAGAGCGCGACAGGTATTATATGCTTAAAGTCAAAAAACGAGTGAGAGATATAAAGCGATTCGCAGAATAAACAAGCGCTATTTATTTGACGAGACACTGCATGAACGCTATCTGTTTACGGAGTAAGTTCGCTCAAAGACCCAATATGACCGATTTAACTACGAACAGTTTCTTCGAATGCGTATCGCAGAAGATTTGAGGCATTTTGAGCGTTTTATCCATGCTGTGCAGGATAACCGTGACCTTCTTGTGTGTTATCAAAGGGAACTTGAGGGTATACCCGAAGAGGCGACGGAAGAGGAAGCAAAACAGCACAGGGTTCCTTATCGGGTATATATCCAAAGGGAAAGGGCGCTTTGTGAGGAGGAAACTTTGCATCCTATTGTGTCGCCGAGAATGGTGTGCTCGACGTCATATTGCAGTCCGCACGGACGCAACGTGTATCGCGGAGATCAAAGCTTCACGTTTGACGAGCTGAGAATGCTATATTGTCAGGGAAACGGCAAATAGAAACTCGTAATTTTGCGTATGAGCAGCGGAAGATGATGTCGGATTCGATTCGCTATGATGTTTTAAAACGAGATGCTTTTCGATGTGTGATTTGCGGACGATCGGCGGAGGATGGAGTGAAGCTGCACGTGGATCATATTCTGCCGGTTTCGCGAGGCGGAAAAACGGAGATGGGAAACTTACGGACGCTGTGCCAGTCGTGCAATTTGGGCAAGCGGGATAAATATGATGAATATGGTGTGAATTAATGGGCGATTGCACGAAAGCTGCTGTGCGAAAAGCCACGAAGATCAAGGGGAGAGAAATGCGATGTCGGACAAGATTGCGCAGTTTTTATGGGAAGAGCTGATTCGCCAATACGGGCAGGAGACAGCGGAACGCATTGCGGCGGGCTATGCGGCGCGGCGCAGCGTGACGCTGCGCGTTAATCGACTGAAGAGCGATCCGCCGAGCGTGCGCGCGGCGTTGAATGCGGCGGGCATCGCGTATACGGATGTGGCATGGAGCGAGGATGCGCTGATCCTTGAGGGGGTGCGTGAGGATGTGCTGACCGCACTGCCCATGTATGAACGCGGAGAAATCTATTTGCAGAGCCTTTCCTCGATGATCCCGCCGCTGATGCTCGGGGCGAGGGAAGGGGAGAATATTTTGGATATGGCGGCGGCTCCCGGCGGAAAGACCACGCAGATCGCCGCGCTGACGGGCAACCGCGCTATGATTACGGCGTGCGAACGCCATGCTGCGCGCGCAGAGCGGCTGCGATTTAATATCGCGCGGCAGGGCGCAACGCGCGTGACGGTCATGAACATCGACGCGAGGCAGATGGACGATATGTTCTCCTTTGAACGAATCCTGCTGGATGCGCCCTGTACGGGGAGCGGCACGGTTCAGCTGGATGATCCACGCTATAAGGGGCAGTTCAGCCGCGCTTATCTGGAGAAGACCACCAAGACGCAGGCGGCCTTGCTGGAAAAGGCGCTGCGTCTGCTCAGACCGGGGAGCGAAATGATCTATTCGACCTGCTCCGTATTGGATCAGGAGAATGGGGAGCTCGTGGCGCGGGTGATGAAAAAGGCGAAGGCAGAAATCGTCCCGTTGGAGCTTTCCGGCTTTGAAGCGACGCCGAGACTTCCGGTCAGCCTGCCGGGGACGCTCTGCGTTTGTCCGGATGCGCATTACGAAGGATTCTATGTTGCCAAGCTCAGGCGGATCGGATAAGTGGGAAGGATCAAAGAATTTGTTGACGAAGGAAGAACAAATATGAACGATCTTGACGAAAATGATCGAGCTAGATGAATTGTTCATTGAATTGGCATAAAAACAGAATGATGGTCTGTAAAGAAATATGAATACAAGCATGGACCGGTAGGCGAAAATCAAAGCGTGCAGAAGACGAATTGAACCTAAAAATCGAGTAGACAGAAGGAAAAAACTCGTCAGATGTCGTGATAGAATATATGAATGAAACAGATATGGATAATATGTGGTTTAAGTTTGGAATGAATTTGGAATAGTTTGGAAAACATTTGGAATATTGTGGATGATTATTGACAAGATGTAACGCGAAATGTATAATCTACAATCGTTATAGCAGGGTGCTCAAATGAGTATATTGAATATATTCAACAGGCTGCTGTGAAACAGAGAGCTTGAATATGGGGAGACGATGAAGGCTCCCGATGGAACGGTATCAATGAAAAGGCTGGTGCAAAGGCGTTCATGGCAGACATGCAATTAAAGAAGATGAAGCGCTCAGAGCTGCTTGAGCTTCTTATTGAACGAACTCGGCAGATTGATCAGCTTAAGACGCAGATTGAAGGGCTTGAAAGGCAGCTGAACGAAAAGGACGCGCAGCTCAAGGAACGCAAAATTGCCATCGAGAACGCCGGTTCTCTGGCTGAGGCGAGCGTGCATATTAATGGAATGTTCGCCGCTGCGCAGAACAGTGCGGATCAGTTCCTGGAAAACATTCGCCGCATGCATGAGGAAGCAAAGGCCAACTGCACCAGAATGGAAGCGGAATGCCAAAAGCGCTGTTATGATCTGGAAAAGGACGCGCAGCGCCGATGCAATGATCTGGTATCCCATGCCAAGCATGACGCCGGGCGAAATTGGAACGAGCTGGCGGCGCAGTTGGAGAGAATCAGCAAAGAGAACGAGGAGCTCAGAGGTCTTCTGACACAGAGCTCCAAGAAAAGGATCTGGAGCAAATGAAGCGCAAAAAGAAGCTTTACGAGCCAACGGTCAACGAGCTTGAATCAGAGCTCAAGCGTGTTCGCTATCAGAAGCAGTATTACGAAACGGTACGCGGCGCGATCGTCGTGCTGCTTGCCGTTGCCGCGCTGGTGCTGCTGCTGGTGATGCTGCTGCCCGTGCTCAGGATCACGGGAACCGCCATGAGCAACACGCTCGAGGACGGGGACATCGTCGCCGCGCTTCGCTCCTCTACCGCCGATTACGGCGATTTGGTCGCTTTTTCGGTCGCGGGCAATAAGACGCTGATCAAACGCGTTATCGCAAAGGCCGGCGACCGCGTGGATATGCTTGAAGACGGCAGCGTAACCGTCAATGGCGCGCTGCTGGAAGAACCATATACAATCAATCAAGGTCGCGGCGATTGCGACGTTGAGCTGCCTCTGGTCGTGCCGGAGGGCAGATACTTCCTGATGGGCGATAACCGTGAAGAGTCGCTGGACTCCAGAAGCACGGCGATCGGCTGCGTATCGCAGGAGCAGATCATCGGACGCATCGCATTGCGGGTTTGGCCGCCGGAAAAGCTGAAGGTTTTTCTGACGATCAGATGATGTTGGAGGGAAGAAAGAATGAAGCGCAGAATCCTAGCCGTTGTGTTGAGCGCAGCGCTTCTGGGATCGGAGTTTTCCTTTATCCCGGAAGCGATTTCGCTAAGGCCGTCATATGCCGTTGCGCAGACGCCGTCCGAGGCTGAAAAGCATGAGCAGACAGCCGCGCCCAAGCAGGAGGAGACGGTAGCTCCGGCAAAGACGCCCGAGCCGGCTGCCCTCCCGACGAAGGAACCTGCGCAGCAAAGCGGCTCGTCGACCGCGACAAGCGAGCCGAGCGCCGCACCGGAGGCGACCGCGACAAGCGAGCCGAGCGCCGCACCGGAGGCGACCGCGACAAGCGAGCCGAGCGCCGCACCGGAGGCGACCGCGACGAGCGAGCCGAGTGTCGCACCGGAAGCGCCCGCGACGAGCGAGCCGAGTGTCGCACCGGAAGCGACCGCGACGAGCGAACCGAGCGCTACGCCGGAAGCGACCGCGACGAGCGAGCCGACCGCCACGCCCGAGCAGCCGAAGGAGGAGCACAAGCTTTTTACCGAGGGCTATGCCTGCGTTCAGGAAAAGACCAAGGTCTACGCCAAGAGAAGCCTTGCGGACGGCAGCGTAATGGGCTGCTTTGACGAGGATGGATACGTCTATGCCGACGAGCGTTACGGCGAAGGCGCGGACAAGGACTGGATGAAGATCTACTTTGCCGCAGAAATCGGCAATCAGGTTTCTATTGAGGAGGGCTACCTTTACGCGCTCGATCTCGAACCGCTTTCTCTTGAGGAAGAAAACGCGCTGTTCGAGGAAATGATCGAAGACGACGATACCGAAATGACCGATGAAGGCGTGCTGCTCAAGCCGATTGCTTTCATTCGGATCAAGGCGAAGCCGACCGCTAAGCCGACAATTGAGCCGACTGTCGAGCCTACGGCTGAACCGACCGCCGAGCTGACGATTGAGCCGGTTGTCGAGCCGACGGTTGAACCGACGAGTGAGCCGACCGCCGAACCGGCAACTGCGCCTGTGACGCAGACGCCGAACGAAGCTGAACAGACCAATGATTCGGCTCATGAATCGCAGCAGATGCAGGCGAATGCCGTGCAGACTCCGAGCGAAGCCATGCCCACGCCGACAGGTGTGAGTGAAGCTGTGCCCGAGCAGACAACGGGAGAAGCTGCGCCCGAGCAGACCGCAGGCGAAGCTACGCCCGAGCAAACTGCGGGAGAAGCCATGCCCGAGCAGACGGCGGGTGAAGCTACGCCAAGCGAGGCAACGCCCGACGAGGCCATGCATGGGGAATACTATGTCTGCGGCATGATCGAGCATACGCATGATGCGAGCTGCATGGACGAAAACGGCGTGCTGATTTGCGGACTTGAGGAGCATACGCACGACGAGACCTGCGTTGTGGACTACGAAACCGCCGCCGATTGGGAGGCAACCTTTGCCGATATCGAGCTGACGGACGATCTGCGCGCCAATGTCGTGGCGATTGCCAGAAGCCAGCTTGGCTATACCGAGAGCGAGCTGAACTACGTCATGGACGGCGACGCGAAGCACGGATACACGCGCTACGGTCAGTGGCACGGCACGCCCTACGCCGACTGGTGCGCGATTTTTGCGGCCTTCTGCCTGCATTACGGCGGCGTGGAGGGCATCCCGAGCCGCGCTTCCACGGGCGAATGGCAGAAGGAATTTGAACGCCTTGGCCTGTATGCTGATGCGGCGGAGTACACGCCGCGCCCCGGCGACGTCGTCTTTATCGACACCGACGCGGACGGTCGCGCCGATCACGCCGCTATCGTCGAGGAGCTTGACGAGAACGCCGTCCCTGCGCAGGAGGCCACGCCCGACGAGGCCGCCGACGCGGAAGCGGCGCAGGAAGACACAGCGGCAGGCGTGCTGCGCGTGATCACGGGCAACGTCAACCGTTGCGTGCAGCGGGTGGAGTATGTGCCGGAGAGCGAGAAGCTCGTCGGCTACGGCGTGCTGCCGACGCCGCATACGTATGTCTACGCGGACGAGAGCCTGTACGTAGAGGTCACGCTGCCCGCAGGCAGCAGTGTGCCGGAGGACGCCGTGTTGCTGGTGACCCCGATCACAGAGGAGAGCGACGAATACGCCGCCTATGTCGCGCAGGCTGACGCGGCAATGGAGGGCATCGCCGATATCGCGCTCTTTGACATCAGCTTCTACACTGCCGAGGGCGATTATTACCCGGTCGGCGAGAACGCAAGCGTCACCATGGGCTTCATCGAAAGCCCGATTGCCACGCCCGGCGAGGCGCAGGCGGCGACGGAAATCCGTCTTCTGCATTTTGAGGACGAGAACGGCACGCCGCGCGCCATTCGGGATTTCTCCTTCGGGGAGCGTGAGCTGGATATGCTGCGCACGGACGTGGAAAGCGCGCGTCAGGCGAGCGCCGCGCCGTTCGCCATGCGGCGTAGCGCCGCTGCTGAGACGCAGGCTTTCCTCAGCCCTGCGGACGGCACAGCCGCAGGCGAGACCACGAGCGAAAAGCGAACCGTCATCGAATTCACGACGCCGGGATTCTCGTTGTTCGCGGTGGTGGCGGTGGAGAAGAAGGACGGATATACCACTCGCATTCTGACGGCAGAACAAGCGTTAAATGTGGCCAATAATGATCATCCCTTGGACGGTAAGATCATCGCCATTTCCGGCCGCGAACGACTCAATAACGAATATCAAGGCTTGAAAACGCAGGCGACAGAAAATAATGAGGGCAAAAAGCATATGGGTGCTGCTGCTGTCGGCAACGACGGCACGAATGTAATTGTCGGCGAGGATATGCTGTGGAAGTTCGAGAAAGTTGAAGAACAGAAAGATACCTACTATATTCGTCCTTATGATGTGAAGAACCAAAACGCGAGTGGATACTTAAAAGTATTCCGTGGAGAAGATCAACTGGATGTTTTGGAAGAGCCGCAGCCGGAGCTTTGCGAAATTCAAGTAACAACATCCGAGTACGGACGAACAACCTTGTATAACGGACAAAGATATGTCGCTTTTGATAAGGAATCTGGTAACTATGTTTCTTATCAGAAACCAAATGAATCTCGCGGAGACCTTGTGCTTTCGGAATATGTGGGAGAAACGCCGGTCACCAATCTGGATAGGCAGACACTGGCGATTGTTGGCGTGAAGG
This sequence comes from uncultured Oscillospiraceae bacterium, assembly GCA_964483645.1. Classification (GTDB taxonomy): domain Bacteria; phylum Bacillota; class Clostridia; order Christensenellales; family Aristaeellaceae; genus Ventricola. The sequence continues at coordinate 12,091 of CAZACG010000004.1, forward strand.
ATTTGAATAACCCGATTGCTATAACCTCGAATCCCGGAGCGAACCAGAACAGACTTCAACATATTGCTGCTACGTGGAAGAGTGCGAATAGGCACGCGATTGACACGCAGGGTGAGAACGTATATTGGACATTTACGGCAGTAAATGCTGAGCTTGGCCAGTATTATGTTCAATCTGCTAATGGAAACTATTTGACAATCGGAGACAGTACAGCAAAGCTTGATAAAACCCCGCATATCATTGTGGTTACTGCGCAGACAATTGAGAATACGGAATATGTTTTCATTGGTGAAGTTGCTGGAAATATAACTTATAGTCTGAACCAGTTCGGCGGCAATTTAAATGGAGGTAACTATCAAGGGTTTGCCGGATGGGAAGGAAAGGACGAAGGTTCCCGCTTCGTCCTCGCCCGCGAGACCCCGTACACCGCGAACGTCGTATCGCGCGCGAATCTGCGCGCGGCGGCGATGATGCCCAATGCACAGATCATCATCTTTGTGCGCCAGAAGGTGGACGGCGTGGACAGATACTACGCCGTTCGCGCGGACGGAAGCGCCGAGGAAATCTATCTAAACGGAAATACGCTGGAAGAGGGCGCGGTGATGAGCTTTGCGTCCGACGACAAAGCAATCCGCTGGGATGCGACGGGATCAGCTACAGGAGTGGGCTGGGGTTCAGCGCAGTATGACACGGATACGCTGATTAACCTCCAATATAAGAATGTTGGAACGGGGGAGTATCTGCTGCCCAACGTTGTAGGCGGAAAGGATAATATTGTATCGCCGAATGATCCACAGGAAAACAGGCCGCTGTACTGGGGCGAGAGACCGTCTCCGGTTATCTCAGTAACCGCGCCGGCGGACGTTGTAATTGATACCAGCATTGCGAACATGGTGTTGGCTAACCCAGAGCGGAAGTTGGATGGTGCAGACGCGACTCAACGCCTCACTTATGTACAGGCAAGCGGGATATTCTCCGTTGAAGATGTGAGCAATGTCAACGGACCTAAAGAGGCAGCTGCCAACGAGACCAACGTTTTCTACGTCGCCGTCATCGACACCACCAATCTGGAAGAGGAGAAGACAACCGACCGCTCGAATCTCGTCGGACAGATTCTCAGCCCGGAGGAGTTTGTGGACGCGGGCAACGAGTACGGCGACAGCGGATATCCCTTCATGCTGATTGCCGAAAAGGATGGAAAGGTTTACGCGCTGGACGCAAACGGTGACGCGCAGCCTGTTCGATTCATCAAGGACAATACGCTTTCCGCCGGCGGACGATTCGTCTTCGAGAAGGAGAAGGCAGTCGGAGAGAATTACAACCCCAACCGCATCCTTTGGAGCTTTGCGGCCGGTGAAGCGGATGGCAACAATTCCAAGATGTGGCTGACCAACGAGGCGACCCGGCAATATCTTGAGCCGGGCGCGGCGGGGGTGACGATTACCAACCCGTATGTCGCCGGGGCGACGCAGCCGAGCTTCAATGTGGTAAACAATGGGATCGGCGTTACGGTGCAGGCGAATGGATACGGCCTGACGTGGGATGGGGATAACGGATTTGGCTCCGCTCAGAACAATTTCACGACCTTCTACGTCGCCATGCTGGTGGACTGGGATGTGACGGTGGAAGGTGCGGAGGAAGAAAAGCCGAGCATCGAGGAGTATCAGAAAGTTAAAGCCGTCGAAGAAAACGTCAAGATGTGGGTGTTCAACTATGGCGCCGATATCGACTATTACGGACAGCGGTACAATCAAACGGTGTACGCGAATCCGATGATCAAAGATAATAACGGCAACGTAACCGGAGAAGGTGTAGGCCCGAACCTGATCTACCGCTTCTTCCACCGTCCCTCTTTTAGAGGACAGGCCATCGACGGTACCAATGAAGAAACCAACGAGTATGCGACGAGCGATGCTTTTCAGGGAAAGGGACCGCTTCAAATCAAAAATACGCTGGGCGAAGACGGTGTTCCGCATATTAATACCACCAACACCGGAGCGACAACGCAGAATGATACGGATTTCAGCCTGAAATACCTGTTTGATACAGGCACTGACTTCGTCGCATCCTCGGAAGCATTGGAGCTGTCTCAGACCGGCGGCGGAGATTGGCAGGTCATTACGCAGGCGGATGGAACGGCGATTAACTCAGACAACAAAACGACGCCGATTGCCAATGAATACGACCCCATTCATAACCCTAACTACGCCTTCAAACGCTATCCGGTGGCGAACGATGGCGAGGGTACGGGGCTGTTTCAGATCGATCCTGATACGGGCAACTACTATTACGATTCCGCGCTGAACGCGGCGTGGTATAATGCCGAGAGCCAAAAGATGGAGCTGTATGATTACGCGCTCGTGCCGGGCGGCTCTCTGGCCTGTATCGGCGGCAACTTCATTCCGTTCAATTTGGGTCATACCGGCGCGCGGCGGGTGGAGACCAACGAAGGTTGGAGAACAAATAAGGCGCACGTGCAGTTTGGAATCAACGAGCGTACGTACCAGCTCAACGGCTTCCGGCATACTGACAGCCCGACCATCGGCCGCCCCGGCATGACCGACCTATGGATGGGCATGTATATGGAGATTGAATTCACCATGACGGCCGAAGGCATGGTGGTGCCCAAGAATGCGTACGGTGAAGCGCAGGAAGAACAAGCGCGGGAAATGGTCTTCGAATTCCAAGGCGACGACGATGTGCTGGTGTATATCGACGACGTACTGGTGCTGGATATCAGCGGTATCCACGGCGCGGAATACGGCGATATCAATTTCCATACCGGCTTGGTTCGACAGGGAGACTCTTTGGCGGGGGCAAAACAACAGTCCACACTGAAAGAACGCTTCACAGCCGCCAACAAGGGCGATCAGATTGTGGGCGAAAGACTGAAGCCATGGACCACGCACACGCTGAAATTCTTCTATCTGGAGCGCGGCGGCAACATCTCCAACTGCCGCATCAGCTACAACCTCGATTTCATCCCCACCGGCGACCTATCCATCAAGAAGGAGGTTGTCGGCGTGGAGGAGAGCGACGATTATGCCGGAAAGTATAATTTTAAGCTGGACATTTCGGAGCTTGGCGCTATGTCGGGTTTCACGGGAAAGACGTATCCCATCAGCTATCAGATCCGAGATGCGCAGGGCAAGATCGTAAAGGTTAAGCAAAACGATCAATGGGTCGATACCTACGTGATCTTTGAAGATGCAACGCATACTGGTGAACAAGAGATCATTAATAGGATCGAAGCTCTGACGATCACGCTTGAAGCCAACCAAACCGCTTATTTCACCGGCCTGCCGGAGAATACGAAGCTCACGATCAAGGAGCTTGCGCCCGAGAACGGCTGGGGGATTGAGACGGCAGGCTTCGAGCTGGCCGAGGGCGGAACAGATATGGGCGGAGAGCAACAAGCGCCTGTATGGACGTCCAAAGAGATCACCATTCAATCCGCCAAGCCGGAGGAAAGCCAGATCGTTTGCCAAAACACGCTGAAAACGGTGAGCCTGAACATCGCGAAAGCGCTTGAGGGCGTGGAAGAAGGCAAGCTGACAGACAAGAAGTTTACCGTCAAGTACAAGATCGTGAAGCCGAACGGCGAGGTGTTTAAGGTTGATGGGGTTGAGTATGACAACAACGGCTACACCGTGACCGCGATAACGCCCGGCGACAAGAATAAGCACACGATCACGAACATCCCCTTCGGCTCTAGGCTGGACATTGAGGAGATCACGACCGAGGGCTACGAAGTATCTTGGCGCTTCACGACGAAAGTGCAGAACGATACTGACGAGGTAAAAACGGAGACGTACAGCCCTGCGCTTGACACGACCGAGAATGAGGGCGATATCTACAGCAGCACGCACGTCAACGAGATTCCCCTGTTCGGCGACGTCGAATTCACCTTCATCAACAAGCCGACCCAGGTCATCATCGAGAAGACGGTCGAGGGTGAGGACACAAGCAAGGCTTTCACATTCACGGTTTCCGCGGTGGATGCAAACAACCGGACTGTGGATCTCGCTGACGGCGACAAGCGCTTTACCTTGACCAGCGGTCAACGTCACATCATCTACGGCCTGCCGCACGGCGCGAAGGTTACCGTAACGGAAACCAACGCGGACGGCTATTCGACGCGATACGACGCGTATAGTCGGTATGAGGCGGAGGATGCGGTGCTGAGCGGTAGCGCGGAAAAGAAGAAGGCGCAAAGTGGATTGGCGAATGCGTCCAATGGAAGTGCGGTGGGCGGTATTGGCGAAGGCGCAAACAACAACGTAACGTTTACGATCAACGCGCCGGAGCAGAACAACGCTACGCCGATCCGGGTCTATTACAACACGAAGAATGATCGGACGTTTATCATCAATGACAAGGCATTGACATGTGCGGCGAACGGTGAATGGGATCAATGGTCAGCCAACCCCGTTCCCGCAGAAACGACGATCTCGCTGAACACGGGCGCTAACACTGTCACATTTGGCAATGCAAACGCTGCTGCCCCCAACCTTGATTGTGTGGACGTGATCTGGTCGCGTGCTGTCGGCACGCGGGTGGCTGACGGCGTGACTGTCGGCGACGATCCCGTGATCATCCACTTCACCAACACGCCCGGCGTTGAGCTGCCCTCTACCGGCGGGGCCGGTACCCTTCCGTATACCTTGAGCGGATGGCTGCTGCTTCTGGCGGCTGCGCTCATGCTGTATAATCAAAAACGCCTTGGGAAGGAGGGAGTGCGAAACTGAATCCTCGTATTTCCCCTTTTCCCGCGGCTTTTGAACAAACGATTGAAAAAGAAAGGAAGAAAAACATGAACGCGAAGAAATTGGTTTCCATGATTCTGGCGCTGGTTATGCTGCTGGCGCTGGGAACGAGCGCGATGGCGGAAGGACAGGCCGCTACTTATCAGTATGAAATCTACCAGATTTTTACCGGCGATTATACGGATGGGGTTCTGACCAATGTGAAGTGGGGTAGGAATGCGGATAAGGAGAAATACACTACTGGCGACGCTGTTCCTCAGGTTACTTTGCAAATGTTGGCCGCGCTTAATACGGCTTCCGACTCTGAGAAACTGAAACTAATTAAGAATTTGGTCGATTTTACAAGCGTTGCGTACGAGACTGTTACGAGCAATGAAACCAGCACGACGGTTAGCGGCCTGCCGAATGGTTACTATTTGGTGAAGGACAAGGCCGGGACGCAGGCTGGTGAAAATGAGGCGTACACCACTTATGTTGTTCAGGTTGTGAATGGTACGTTGACCATCAATCGCAAGGTTGGTGTTCCTACGGTAGAAAAGAAGATCGTTGATGGCACAGAAGTTGACGCGAACGAGGCTTCCATCGGCGAGACCGTTAACTACAAGATTACCGGCAAGATGCCCAGCAACATTGCTGACTACAAAACCTACTACTATGTGTTCACCGATACACTGTCTAAGGGTCTGACCTATACGGCGGATAGCATGACGGTTACTGTGAATGGTAAGAATGTCACGAACTACTTCTATATCGATGCTGCAAAGAATACGGATGGCGGCACCTCGCTCACCGTCGGTATTCAGGATCTCCTTGCGTTGGCGAAGGTAGAGGGTGTGGGTGAAATCACTGCTGCTACCGAGGTTGTTGTGACCTACGAAGCGGTTCTGAATGAGAATGCGGTGGTTGGCAAAGATGGCAACCCCAACAAGGTGAAGCTTGATTACTCCAACGATCCGAACAACAGCGGTGAGGGCGCAACCAATCCTCCGA
>CAZACG010000004.1:17946-21725 GCA_964483645.1 uncultured Oscillospiraceae bacterium
CTTGATTACTCCAACGATCCGAACAACAGCGGTGAGGGCGCAACCAATCCTCCGAGTGAGGAAAAACCCACCCCGGACGAGAATATTCCTACGGGCAAAACTCCGGAGGATGTGGTTGTTACCTATACGACCGAGCTGATTATCAAGAAGACTGACGAGAACCACAACGTGCTGACCGGTGCGGCTTTCCAAATTAAGGGTATCGGCACGAATATGGTTGTGACCACCGGCACGGTCTATGTGGAGTCTGAGAATGGCACCTATTATAAGCTGAAGAACGGTACGTATACCACAACAGAGCCGACTGAAGAAACTGCGGACGCTTATGTTGATGGAATGGGCGCTAAGAAGTATGAAGAGAAGACGGTAGCGACCATTACCGCAGATGAAAAGAATGAAGTATACGTGGAAGCCTTTGTTGGTGCTGATGGTATTCTTAAGTTCACCGGTCTGGGTGCTGGCAAATACACCATCACCGAGACTGTGACCCCTCCGGGCTACAACAGCATTGAGCCTTTTGATGTGACGATCGGATGGAATGAGAATGACGGGTGGACTTACAACGGAAAGATGGGCAGCGTTGGCATTCAAACGAATACGATCACCGTTGTGAACCAGTCCGGCGCGTCCCTCCCGTCCACCGGCGGCATGGGCACCACCGTGCTTTACATCGCGGGCGGTCTGCTGGTTGCGGCGGCTGTGCTCATGATGATCACCAAGCGTCGCGTGGGCGCTGCCGAGTAAATTCGTAATTCGTTTTCGCGTATTCGGGGGAGCGTCCCTCCCCCGGATACAACATCAAGGAGAGCGGTCAACATGAAACGAAGCCTGTCCAATATCTTCATGGTGCTCGTTCTGCTGGCCGGTCTCTCTTTGCTGTTGTATCCGACCTTTTCCGACTGGTGGAATTCCCGGCATCAGTCCCGCGCCATCGCCGGTTATTCGGAGGAAATCGCGCGGCTGGACGACACGGAAACCCTTTGGGAAAACGCGCATGATTACAACGCGCGTCTGGCGGCGGACGCCGGACGCTGGCTGCCCGATGAGGAGGATATCGCGCAGTATAACGCGCTGCTCAACGTCGGCGGCTCGGGCATCATGGGCTATATCGAGATCGACAAGATTGCCTGCTCCCTGCCCATTTACCATGGCACGGACGAGGCGGTTTTGCAGATCGCCGTCGGGCATATCGAGGGAAGCTCGCTGCCCGTCGGCGGCCCCGGCACGCACGCCGTGCTCTCCGGGCATCGCGGTCTGCCCTCGGCGCGCCTGTTTACCGACCTTGACCGACTGATTCTCGGCGACCGATTCATCCTCAATATCCTCGGCGAGGCCATTTCCTATGAGGTCGATCAGATTCTCACTGTGCTGCCCGAGGAGATTGATTCGCTTGAGATCGTGCCGGGCGAGGATTATGTCACGCTGGTCACCTGCACGCCCTATGGCGTGAACTCCCATCGCCTGCTCGTGCGCGGGCATCGCGTGGAAACCCCGCCGGAGAAGACGCCCATCATCATGCTTGCCGATGCGCAGTTGGTGGACAAATGGCTGGTCGCGCCGTTCTTCGCGGTACCGATTCTGCTGATTATTCTGATGATATTCCTGTTCAAAACGAGAAAGAGGAGGTGATTGCCGTGCGCAATGTGCTTGGACGCAGGCTCTTTTCCGCGGCGCTTTTGTGCCTTTGGCTGGCGTTGCTGCTGCCCGCCGCCGCGCTGGCGATTGATCCCATTGACAGCGGAAGGCTTTGCTCGCTGACAATGCGCTATGCCTATCAGGGGACGGCAATCCGAAATGCCGGCTTTACGCTCTATCGCGTCGCGGATTCGGATGAATTTTCCGATTTTACATTCAGCGGCGCGTTTGCGGGCTATGCCTATCTGAATGTGCATGACTATACGCAGTCCCAGTGGAACGAGCTGGCCGTGCAGCTGGCCGCGTTCGTCGCCGATACGGGCGTGACCGAGGGGCGCTTTGTCGGCGCGACGGATGAAGACGGCGTGCTCGCATTCTCGGGGCTGCCCAAGGGGCTGTATCTGCTGCTGGGCGAGAAGACCCCGCAGGGCGATAAATTCTTTACCGCCGCGCCCACGCTCGTCGCCCTGCCCGATCGGGACGCCGCGGATCAGTGGGTTTACGATCATACCATTTCGCCCAAGCCCGGCGTGACGGATCGCCCGATCACCAAGCTCACCGTCATCAAGTCATGGAAGGACAATAACGACGCAGCGGATAAGCGCCCCAAGAGCATCATCGTCGATCTGATGCACGGCGGGCAGGCGGTCGATTATGTCGTGCTCAGCCGGGAGAACGGCTGGAAGCATACGTGGGAGGAGCTGGAGGGCGCGCCCCATGAATGGACGGCCGTCGAGCGCGGCAATATCCCCGATTATAAAGAATCCAGCGAAACGCGCATCGAGCCGGACGGCAACGTTGTGGTCATCACCAATACCTATAACAAGCCGCACACCCACACCAAGCTCCCGCAGACCGGGCTGCCGTGGTGGCCCGTATGGGTGCTGGCGGGCGGCGGAATGTTCCTGTTCTTCCTCGGCTGGCTGAGAAGAAGGAGCTGCGAGGAGGAGTGATGGAGAAAAAAAACGGCACGTGGCTCATGCGTGCGGGTCTTTGCATGATGCTCGCCGCCGCGCTTTGGGCGGGGAGAAATCTGCTGGAGCAGTATGAGGCGGGGCGCGCGTCCATGCAGGCGCTCTCCGAGCTGAACGCGGTGATCGCGCAGAACGAGCCGAATTCGCCGACTGAACAGGCCGAGCCGAACACGCAAACTGCGTCGATTGCGCCGCAGGAGGAGCCGCTCTTTGCCCGCTATCCGCAGATGGAGATGCCCGTCGAGCGCATCGAGGGGCATGAATATATCGGCGTGCTCGATATCCCCGGCAAGGGGCTTTCCCTGCCGGTGATGAGCGATTGGGATTATGATAAGCTGCGCGTGTCGCCCTGCCGCTACGCGGGCAGCCTGTATACGGGCGATTTGGTCATTGCGGGGCATAACTACGATACGCATTTTCGCCCCATCAAGGATCTTTCCATCGGCGACGAGCTGCATTTTACGGATATGGACGGCAACGTGTTCCATTTCGCCGTGCTCGGCGTGGAGACCATCGGCCCCAACAACGTGGGCACCATGCTCGCCGGGGATTGGGAGATGACCCTGTTTACCTGCACCATCGGCGGCCAGATGCGCGCCGCCGTGCGCTGTCGGCTGAGCGGCGTGACATTGCCGCAGGGCGAGGAGTTCGCATATTCTATCCCCGATTCGGACGCCGGAAAATAATAGAAAATGGAAAGCAGAGGGAAAAATCCTCTGCTTTCGCTTTACATCTGTTCTTTCATCAAAGCCGGAGCGAAAAGCGCGAAGCGAGGCCTGACGGGCGAGTTCCTCAAGGCTCAATTTGATTTGAGAATAGTATGAAAAGGCGCTGTCTCGTACGGCATGAATGAGCCGTTTTGAGATAACGCCTTTCGTGGCAACTTTTTGTACTTGAATCGTTGTAAATACGCCGTGAATCAAGTACAATGTACCGAGAATTGAATATGATTTTTCTGGAGATTGCTTGGAAAAAGAAAAGAAACTGAGGGATTGCTCAGTTTCTTGATTGGTGCGAGTGATGATATAGAATTTCCAACTTCCGATCCCGGAACAAATAATCCAATCGCAAACCGGTGAAGGGTTTGCGATTGGAAAATGAGGAGCAGCGGCATGTGCGCGCTCTGACTTATAAAATAAGTCGGAGCAAGCGATATAAAGCTTGCTCCGA
>CAZACG010000005.1:0-9043 GCA_964483645.1 uncultured Oscillospiraceae bacterium
GCTTTGGACAGCGCGTGGCGCAGCTTGTGCTGACGCAAACGCATGTCCGGGAGGGCGACCCGCGCGAGACTTGGGAGGCACGAAAGCAGGAAACCGTTGCCCGGCTTGAAAAGGCGAGCCGGGCGGAAAAGATCGTTGCGCTCTCCGATAAGCTGAGCAATATGCGTGCGATTGCGCGCGATTACAAAAGCAGCGGCGAGGCGATGTTTGCCCGCTTCCATCAGCGGGACAGGGCGCGGCATGCATGGTATTATCGCAGATGCACGGCGCTGCTTGAGGAGGAGTTGGGTGGTACGCAGGCGTGGCGGGAGCTTAGATGTTTGGTTGATGCAGTGTTCGCAGGAATAGCCGAGAAGCAGACGGATGGAGGGCGGGCGCATGCGCTATGACTGGATGGACGCCTATTTGATGGAAAAGCCGGGCGTGACGAAGGATTTTAAGGCAGAATGGAATTGGACGCGCTACATGGTCGGCGGAAAGATGTTCTGCGCACTGTGTCATAACGATACGGGCGGGGACGAACTCATTACCATGAAGCTGGAGCCGCTGCGCGGCGAGTTCCTGCGCAGCCAATTTGACTGCGTGATTCCCGGCTATTATATGAATAAGGTGCATTGGAATTCTGTCAGAACCGAAGGCGAGCTGCCGGAGGATATTCTTAGGGATATGCTGGAGGAAGCCTACCGTCTGGTTGCGGAAGGACTGACGAAAAAGCTGCGCGCGCAGCTGGGCATTTCGTAAAGGTCGGCATGTTCTTTACGCATGCTTCGGCGTGTAAAAAATGCTCGTGCAGCAAAAAATAACTTGACAATTTGTCATCGGACATGTAATATATGCTCTTGGGTTTTGGATTGCCGCGCCCGGTGGACAGCGCGAGGGCGCGAAAACGAAGGCATTGCGTGCTGTCGGCTGTGAAAGGGGTGGAGCCTGCATGGTACGTACGATTGTCGGTGCGAATTGGGGCGACGAGGGAAAGGGCAAGATCACCGATATGCTTGCCGCCGAATCGGATATTGTCGTCCGCTTTCAAGGCGGAGCGAACGCCGGACACACCATCATCAACGATTACGGACGCTTTGCGCTGCATTTGCTGCCCAGCGGCGTGTGCAGCCCGAATGTCGTCAACGTCATCGGTCCGGGCGTTGCGCTGGATATCGAAGCTTTTCTGCGTGAAATCGAAGAAATCACCGCGCAGGGCGTGCCGCAGCCGAAGATCCTTGTCTCTGAGCGTGCGCAGGTGCTGATGCCGTATCATATTGCGTTTGACTGCTACGAGGAAGAGCGCCTTGGCAAGAACTCCTTTGGTTCCACAAAATCGGGCATAGCGCCGTTCTATGGGGACAAGTACCAGAAGATCGGCTTGCAGCTTTGCCAGCTGTATTACCCGGAGGTGCTGCGAGAAAAGCTCGCGCATGCGCTGGATATCAAGAATACGCTGCTTAAGCATCTATATCGGAAGCCGCAGATTGATCTTGATGAAATGATGGAGAAGCTGACGGCTCTGGCGCAGCGCATTGAGCCCTATGTGGCCGATACGGATGCTTATTTGATGCAGGCTGTGCGTGAGGATAAGAAGATCCTCTTGGAAGGTCAGCTCGGTACGCTGCGCGATCCGGATCACGGCATCTATCCGATGGTGACGTCCTCTTCGCCGCTGGCGGGCTATGCGCCCGTGGGTGCGGGCATTCCGACGTGGGCGATCCAGGAGATCATCGCTGTGACCAAGGCATATTCCTCCTGCGTGGGCGCGGGGCCGTTTACAACCGAGCTGTTCGGCGAGGAGGCGGAGGAGCTGCGCAGGCGCGGCGGCGACCGGGGAGAATACGGCGCAAAGACCGGACGACCGAGGCGCGTGGGCTGGTTTGACTGCGTGGCGACTCGCTATGGATGCGAAATGCAGGGCGCGACCGAGGCGGCGCTGACCAACATGGACGTGCTGGGTTACTTGGATGAGATTCCCGTCTGCGTCGCTTATATGTATAACGGCGAGCGGGTTGAACGCTTCCCGGTGACCCCGAAGCTGGAAAAATGTGCGCCGGTCTATGTTAAGCTGCCGGGCTGGAAATGCGATACGCGCGGCATCAAGCGTTTTCAGGACATGCCCGAGAATGCGCGCAGATACGTCGAATTCATCGAGCAGCAGATTGGCTGCCCGATCAAGATGGTTTCCAACGGCCCGCGCCGCGAGGAAATGATGTACAGATAACAACAATGTAAAGGGGAATGGCTATGCTGTCTATGAATTGGAGAATGAACGCTGACGCAGCCGAGCTGTTTCCTTGTGGCGAAGAGAAAAATGCCGTTTGCTTGAGAGAACCGTCGTTTTGGACGGTTCTCTTTTTGCCATATAGGCAATTGCGCAAAGCCCTGTGCAGTGAGCACGGAGTAGGTTCATGCTGTGAACTGCTTCGGAAGTGGAGCCTACCATGGGCGTGAAGGCGATATGCAACAGAATGCTCAAATGCGAGAGGTTGTTTATGGCATATCGTGAAAACCTACGAAAAGCATGCGGCTCGGCTTGACGCAAAGCCGAGAACAGTTGTATAATATTTTGAAATATTCCGCTGGTATGCATAAAAATTCGCGTAAAGGCGGCGTTTATGCACGAGGTATACAGAAAAGGGGAGAGCCGATGGCAACTTTGATTCTGGAGGATGGATCCCGTTTTGAGGGTGCGCTGTTTGGAGCGAAGGCCGACGTGATGGGCGAGGTCGTCTTTACGACCGGCATGATTGGCTATCAGGAGATCATCACCGATCCGTCCTATGCGGGTCAGATCGTCTGTATGACCTATCCGCTGATTGGCAATGTGGGCGTGAACGAGCTTGACAATGCAAGCTGCGGCGTGCACATGTCCGGCCTTATCGTCTCCGAATTGTGTGAATTGGCAAGCAACTGGCAGATGAAAGGCACGCTGAATGATTTCCTCGCCGAAAAAGGCGTATGCGGTCTGAGCGGCGTGGATACTCGCGCGCTGACGCGCCATATCCGCAACAACCGCGTGATGCGCGGGCGCATTGTAGAGGGCGAGGGCACGCAGCAGGAGCTTGAGGAACTGAGAGCTTACGAGGAGAAGACGCCGCTTTGCACCTGCAAGGAAGTCTATGAGCTTGGCGAAGGGGATCAGACCGTGGCCGTGCTCGACATGGGCGTAACGCGCGCTGTGCTCAGCAGCCTGACGGAGCGCGGCTGCCGCGTGAAGGTTTATCCGGCGACGACTCCGGCCTGCGAGATTCTCCAAAATGGCTGCGATGGGGTGCTGATCTCAAATGGCCCGGGCAATCCGGCAGATTATCCCGAAATCGTCGCTGCCGTGCGTGAGCTCATGGACAGCAAGCCGACCTTCGGCATCTGCATGGGTCATTTGCTCATGGCGCGCGCGATGGGCGGCGAAACCGTGCGCATGGCCTATGGTCATCATGGCAGCCAGCCGGTTAAGGATGCGGCTCGAGGAACCTGTGGCTGCACCAGCCAGAGTCATCTGTATATGGTGGATGGCAATAAGCTGCCCGCCAACGCCGAGGTCAGCCACGTCAACTGGAATGATCAGACGATTGCGGGTCTTCGCTATACCGATCGTGCGGCGTTCTCCGTGCAATTTGTGCCGGACGGCAGCAAATGCCCCAGCGGCACGGCTTATCTGTATGAGAGCTTTGTGAACAGCCTGAGCAAGTAAGGGGGACTGAGCATGCCGAAGAAGGAATGGATTAAGAAGGTACTGGTGATTGGTTCCGGTCCAATCGTTATCGGTCAGGCTGCGGAGTTTGACTATGCCGGCACGCAGGCCTGCCGCGTTCTTAAGGAAGAGGGCGTGGAGGTCGTGCTGGTCAACTCCAACCCGGCTACCATTATGACGGATACCAGCATTGCCGACAAGGTATATCTGGAGCCGCTGACCGTAGGCTCCCTTGAGCGCATTATCGCGCGCGAGCGCCCGGATAGCCTGCTGGCCTCTCTGGGCGGCCAGACGGGCCTCAACATGGCCATGGAGCTGGACGAAAAGGGCATTTTGAAAAAGTATAACGTCGAGCTGCTGGGCACAAAGATTGATTCAATCCGCCGCGCGGAGGATCGCGAGGATTTTAAAAACACCATGCTGGAGATCGGGGAGCCCTGTATCGACTCCGTCATCGTCCATGACGTTCAGGCCTCCGTGGATTTTGCAAACGAGGTGGGTTACCCGGTGATCGTCCGTCCGGCCTATACGCTGGGCGGCACGGGCGGCGGCATCGCCGAGGACGAAAAGCAGCTGCGCGAGATCTGCGCAGACGGCCTGCGTTCCTCCCGCGTACACGAGAACCTGATTGAGCGCAGCGTCGCGGGCTGGAAGGAAATCGAATACGAGGTCATTCGCGACGGCGCGGGCAACAGCATTGTCGTATGTAACATGGAAAACATGGATCCGGTCGGCGTCCATACGGGCGACTCCATCGTTGTCGCGCCCACGCAGACGCTGCGCCTTGAGGAGCACGAGATGCTGCGTACCTCCGCGCTGTCCATCATCGAGGCGCTGGGCATCGAGGGCGGCTGCAACGTTCAGTATGCGCTGGATCCGAATTCCATGAAGTATTACATCATCGAGGTCAACCCGCGCGTATCCCGATCCTCTGCGCTGGCCTCTAAGGCGACCGGTTATCCCATCGCCAAGGTAACCACGCGTATTGCATTGGGCTACAACCTTGACGAGATCAAAAACGGCGTTACCGGCTGCACCTATGCATGCGTTGAGCCGACGATTGACTACGTGGTGCTCAAGTATCCGCGCTGGCCGTTTGATAAATTCGTCTATGCCGACAAGCATATCGGCACCAAGATGAAGGCTACGGGCGAAATCATGAGCATTGGCACGAACTTTGAAAGCGCGATGCTCAAAGCTGTCCGCTCGCTGGAGATGGGGATGGACAGCCTCGTGGTTCCGTCCCTTGAGGAGCTGTCGGATGAGGAGATTGAAGCGCGCCTGCATGAGATCAATACCGAGCGCTCCAATGTGGTCGCCGAGGCACTTCGCCGGGGCGTTACCATAGAACACGTGCATGATATCACGAAGATCGACGTATGGTTCCTCAAGAAGATTCAAAATATCGTGCGCAAGGAGCAGGAGATTCGTGCGCTGCCGGGCAAGGAAGCGCTCACGCAAGAGCTGCTGCTTGAGATTAAGAAGATGGGTATGGCGGATAAGGCCATCGCGCGCTTTGTCGGCTGCGCGGAGGAGGAGATTCGCGAGCTGCGCAAGCAGATGGGGATTTTGCCGGGCTTCCGTCTGGTCGATACCTGCGCGGGCGAGTTTGACGCAGTCAGCCCCTACTTCTACAGCGCCTATGGCGTGCAGACCGAGGCGCAGCATACCGGGCGCAAAACCGTTGTCGTTCTCGGCTCAGGCCCGATCCGTATCGGTCAGGGCATTGAGTTTGACTACTGCTCCGTGCACTGCGTTTGGGCGCTGAAGAAGGCCGGTTATGATACGGTCATCATCAACAACAACCCGGAGACGGTTTCTACCGACTTTGATACCTCCGACCGCCTGTACTTTGAGCCGCTTACGCCGGAGGATGTGTGGAACGTGCTGGAGATCGAGCAGCCGGTCGGCGTGGTCTGCCAGTTTGGCGGACAGACGGCCATCAAGCTCGCCAAGTCTGTGCGTCAGGCGGGTTACAGCATTCTGGGCACGGATCTTGCCGATATCGACGCGGCAGAGGATCGCGAGCTGTTCAATCAGCTGCTGACCAGTCTGGACATTCCGCAGCCCAAGGGCACGACCGTCTTTACCGCAGACGAGGCCGCGGCGGCGGCGCAGGAGCTGGGCTATCCCGTGCTGGTGCGCCCGAGTTACGTGCTCGGCGGTCAGGGTATGGAGATCGCCTACAACGAAAAGCACATTCGCGAGTACATGTCCATCATCAACATGAACGTGCAGGAGCATCCGATTCTGGTGGACAAGTACCTGCTGGGTCGCGAGATTGAGGTGGATGCGATCTGCGACGGCGAGAATGTGCTTATTCCCGGCATCATGGAGCATGTTGAGCGCGCGGGCATTCACTCCGGCGACTCCATCTCCGTCTATCCGCCCCAGCATCTTGCGCCGCGCATTCAGCGCATGATTACCGATTACACCATCAATATTGCCCGCAGCCTGCACGTCAAGGGTCTGGTGAACATCCAGTTCATCGAGTATGCCGGCGATTTGTACATCATCGAGGTCAATCCGCGTTCCTCACGCACCGTGCCGTATATTTCCAAGGTCACGGGTATTCCGATTGTCGAGCTGGGCGTGCGCGCTTCGCTGGGCGAGAAGGTTCCGGCCATGGGCTATGGCACGGGCTTGTATCCGCCCGCGCCGACGGTTGCCGTCAAGATGCCGGTCTTCTCCTTTGAGAAGCTGCCGGAGGTCGAGGTTTCCCTTGGACCGGAAATGAAGTCCACGGGCGAAGCGCTGGGCCTTGCCCAGACCGCCGAGGAGGCCTACCTCAAGGGCTTTGCCTCCACGAAGATGGCGATTCCGAAGCCGGAGGAGGGCGGCGTGCTCTTTGCTGTCGCCGACCACGACAAGCGCGAGGCCATCGAGCTGGCCGAGAGCATGGCCGCGATGGGCTTTGAGATCTACGCGACCAGCGGCACGGCGCACAGACTGAATCATCATTATGTCGGCGCGCATACCGTGCCGCGTCCGGGCGAGGATACGGATGCGCTGGCCAAGCTGTTTGATTCCGGCAAAATCCGCCTGATCATCACCACGCCGACCCACGGACGCGATCCGCAGCGCGCAGGCTTCCGTCTGCGCCGCATGGCGGTCGAGTATGGCATCGCCTGCGTGACCAGTATTGATACCGCAAAGCTTCTGCTCAAGTGCATCAAGCTGGGCAAGAAGGAAAGCGATATCCCGGCGCTGGGACTGCATGATTTGGAGCTGTGATCAGCAAAGAAACGATTGGCGGAACCCCATTGATCAAACTCATTGAAATCACAGAGGACAACTGGCTTGAGGCCGCGCGATTGTCCGTCGCCGAGGAGCAGAAGGGCTACGTGGCCAGCGCGGTGGGCATCATCGCCCGGGGATACGTCTACCGGGACTGCCAAGCGCGCGTATGGGGCATTGCCGCAGGCGAGCAGCTGGTCGGCCTCGCGCTTGTGCGCATTTTTGACGAAGAACCGGTGTGCTACGATCTGCAGCAGCTGATGATCGACGCGCGATTCCAGAACCGGGGCTACGGCACGGCTGCGCTCGGGCTGATTATTGAAAAGCTCAAAGCCGAGGGTGCGTATCCCTGCGTGGAGGTCTGCGTGAAGAGGGAAGACGCGCAGGCGCTGCACGTCTATGAAAAGGCGGGGTTTGTGGACACGGGCTACGTGGACGAGAACGTGCCGGACTGTGTCAACTGGGTGCTGCGGTTTTGATGGTTTCGGGGGAGGTCTTGCGGCCTCCCCTTTTTCATATCCTTCCCCGGGGTGATTGCCATGAACGCTGTCTTTATCGCCATGCTCCTGCTGGGCGTTGCCTACGCCGCCGCGACGGGGCAGGCGGATGCGGCGCAGCGCGCGCTGCTGGAAGGCGCGAACGAGGCGGTAGAGCTGTGCCTGTCCTTGGCGGGCGCATACGCGTTTTTCGGCGGGATGATGGGGCTGATGCGCGAGAGCGGGCTGGCGGACGGGCTGGCTGCGGCCTTGAGGAGGCCGCTGAATCGCCTGTTCCATTTTGCACCGGGCGAGGAAAAGGCACTTTCGGATATCTGCATGAACCTCTCGGCGGACATGCTGGGTATGGGCAATGCTGCCACGCCGGCAGGCCTGCGCGCGATGCGCACCATGGCGGCGGCGCAGCGCGAGCACGGCAGGGCAAGCGACGCCATGCTGCTTTTTCTGGCGCTGAATACCACGAGCGTGCAGCTGCTGCCTACGACCATGATCGCTCTGCGCGCGCAGGCGGGCGCGGCCAACCCTGCGGATATCGTGCTGCCGACGCTGGCGGCGACCGGCGCGGAGACCGTATGCGCCGTGCTGCTTTGCAAGTTATGTGCACGGATAGAGGAGAATGGGGCTCTGCCCCATCGCCCCGCCAAAGGGCTTTCCGGTCGCCCTTTGGAAACCTTCGGGTGCAGACTGAAAAAGAAGTCAGATGAGGAATGCCTATGAACGAATCGCTTTTCATTCCCGCGCTGCTGGTGCTGGCGGTGCTCTCGTGCGTGCGCGCGCATGTGAATGTCTACGATGCGTTTGCGCGCGGCGCAAGAGAGGGGCTTGAGACGGTGATCTCCATCGCGCCGTATCTGTGCGCGATTCTCGCGGCGGTTTCGCTGCTGAGACAAGCCGGGCTGATTGAGGCGGCGCAGTCAGTGCTTGCGCCTGCGTTTGAACGCGCGGGCATCCCGATACAAAGCGCGGGCGTCATTTTGCTGCGCCCTGTTTCCGGGTCGGCTGCGCTGGCGGCGGTTGCAGACGTTATGCGCGAAGCCGGAGCGGATAGCCGCGCGGCGCGTCTGGCCTGCGTCGTCAGCGGCGCGAGCGAAACCGTATTCTTTACGGGCTCGCTGTATCTGGGCGCGGCGGGGGTGAAGCGTGCGCGCTATGTGATTCCCGTCTCGCTGTTGGCTTACGCAGTCGGCGTGCTCGCTGCGGCTTATCTGGTGTAGAATACGATTTTTGACAGGCGCTCCATGCAGGGAAAACGACGTCGCGTTCGTTGATGTATGATAGGGCAGGAAAAGCTGCTGCCAAAATACGTCGAAGCTTGACAGACCGGCGGCTATCGAATACAATAAACCAAAGTGGGTTTGTGTACGCTTTCGATATAGATCGGCGGGTTTCTGCCACAGAAGGGAGGAAGGGGCCGTTTCACGGCCCTGAACGTGAGAATGGAAAAACGCAGCATTCGCCTTGCGGCGACGCTTTTGATGGTGGCCGCGTTCCTTTGCGGCGCTGTTTCGGCTTTGGCCGACGCGGATCCCATTCGCGTATCTTCGCTCAGCGAGCCGCAGTCCGTGCTCTCTGAGCAGGATGTGTCCATTACCATCAAGATCTACAACAACAGCCAGACGGATATGGAAGAGAC
>CAZACG010000005.1:9143-16662 GCA_964483645.1 uncultured Oscillospiraceae bacterium
ATGTGTCCATTACCATCAAGATCTACAACAACAGCCAGACGGATATGGAAGAGACGATTACGCTCTTTAACCCTGCTGGCTATTCGGTGGATAAATACGAGGGCCTCAAGGGAGAAAACAGCGTGACCTATACGGGGACATGGCGTGTGACCGATGAGGAAATCGCAAAGGGCAAGATCAGCTATTATATCCGCTACAACGTACAGACGGATAACGGCCCGACCGAGACGGTTCGTACCATTCCCGTTACCATTCAGGCGATGACGGCTGCGCCGGAGCTGACGGCGACCTACAGCATTTCGCCCATTGCCGCGCGAGAAGGGCAGACGGTGAATGTGGCGTATACCCTCTCCAACATCGGCAATATTGAGCTTCGCAACATTGTCGTTGAAAACGAGGGGATTTCCAAGGAACGCCTGACTGTTCCCTCCCTGTCCGTGGGTGAAAAGGTAACGCTTGAGGACAGCTTCACCATGGGAAGCAAGGAGCTGGTCAGCAAGCCCTCTGTGACCTATCAGGCGTCCGGCTCGGACAAGAAGCTGACGATCTCTGATATGGCGCGCAAAACCATTACCGTCGCGGAGGATGGACTTGATGTGATGCTCAAGGCCGCCGACGTGAAGAATGTCTATCCGGGCGAGAGCGTGTCTATGACGCTTGAGCTGAAGAACAGCGGCAATACCGCTTATACCGGGATTTCCGCCGAGCTTTCTGACGGAACGCCCATTGCCTCCGGCGTGGAGCTTGCGCCCGGCGCAACCTTTAAGCAGGAGTTTACGGCGCAGATTACGCAGAGCGGTGAATATAGCGTCTTGGTGTCCGGTAGGGATTCCTCGGGCGAAAGCGTGAGCGTTGCCTCCGGCGCACTGGAGATCACCACGCAGGATCCTGCGCGCGCGCTGATGCTCAAGGTTCAGGCGCAGGCGCAGACGGAGACCATCTACTCTGAGCCGGCCGTGATTCGCTTTGGCGTGAAGGTGGAGAACGTCGGACAGACCGATGCGACCACGCTGACCATCAAGCAAAACGGCACGACAGTGGGCACCATTCCCTCTCTTCCCTTCGGAGAAAGCCGGACGGTGGTCTTTGACGTGGAGACAAGCATTGCCGGCAAGTTCCAGTTTGTGGTCAGCGGCAGGGATGACGACGGAAACGAGCGCGCTTATGAATCCAATATCATTCAGGTAAATTATCTTGAGCCGACGCCCGTGCCGACCTCCGCGCCGACGCCAACGCCTGTGCCGCCGACGCCCTCTCCTGCGCCGACGGCCACGCCCAAGCCGAGCCTTGGCGAGATCATCTCTCAGAGCGTGAATCCGGCAGTGCTCTATACGATCGCTGGCATTCTGGCTGCGGCGCTTGCTGCGGTTCTGATCCTCAGCGGCATGAACAAGGCCAAGAAAGAGCGCAGAGAGAAGAACGCGATTGATACCATCGAGCTCACGCCGGATGTGCGCAATCACAGAGGACTGCGCCGCCGCAGACAGGCGCAGGAGAAGAAGACGGAGGACATTTCTAACGCGCCGGTTGTGCCGATGCCGGAGCTGACGGATGAGAGCCCCGCCGATCAGGATGAAGATGAGGCGGACAAGCCGAAGCTTCACGCTCGCAGAGAGCGCGAGGAGAGCCGCCGCCGCGCAGCGCAGGAATTTCCTCTGACCGCAGACGAGACGCTCCGCGTTGCGCCGGTGGATGAACGCCCTGAGTTCATTGCGCAGGGCAGGGTGGATGATTCTCAAACCCGCATTTTCGGTCGGATTGACGAGGAAGAAACGCTTGCGGCCGCAGCACACGAAAGGCCGAACGTCAAGGACGATAGCACGGAAACGACCGAAGAGACGGAAAAGGTCTTGGAGACGAAAACGGAGTCTGCGCAAGGGGAGACCATTCGTCTGAGCCGCAGCGCGATTGAAGAGGAAACCCGCCGCCAAACTGCCGCGAAAGCGAAGGGCAGCAAGCGCAGCGAGATCAAGCCGCTTAAGAAAAAGAAAAAAGGTCTCTTCTCCTTCGTCAAGGAGGAAGAGGATGACTTTGAGGAGCCGGATGATGATTTTGGCGATGGAGACGACGACTTCATCGAGTAAGTCGGAGTTCATGGGCTCTTTGAGCAAGCGAGGCTGTCGGGCAACCGACAGCCTCGCTTGCTTTCGGGGAAGTTTGCTTGACGAAATGGAACAGGCATGCTATCATCGACTTATCAAAAAACAGGGGGCATATCTTTGTTTCAGGGCTTTACGCAGGACGCCGTTGATTTTCTGACGGACATCCGCTTCAACAACCATCAGGCGTTCTTTGAGGCCAATCGCGCGCGCTATGAGCAGCAGGTGAAAGCGCCGCTGCGCGCGTTGTGCGAGGAGCTTGCGCCTGTCGTGGCGATGATTGATCCCAAGCTGGATACGCGTCCGGGACGCACGATGTCGCGTATCCGCCGAGATACGCGTTTTACAAAGGATAAGTCGCCCTATCGGGATCATGTTTGGCTTGGCTGGCGCTATCCCAACGAGAGCCGAAGCGAGGGCTTTGGCCTGTATTGGGGCTTTGGGCCGAACTGGATCGCGTGGGGCTGCGGATGCTATGCGGCCGATAAGCCGCTGATGGATGCGCTACGTCTGCATATCAGGAAGCAACCGGACGAGATTCGTGAATGCCTGTATGCGCCGGGACTCAAAGAACGCTTTGCGATGTTTGGGGATTCCTATAAGAAGCTCGTTGTGCCGGAGGATGTACCCGATGATCTGCGTTCGCTGTATGTGAGGAAGGGCTTTGGTATTGAACATAACGGCGATGCGGCAGATTGGCGGCTGCTTGGTTCGCACGAGTTGGTTGACGTGCTGACGCAAGACCTGATGGCGATGGCCTCGCTTCAGCGGCTGATGCAACGTATGCGTCAATCGGCAGAGTTTGCCCGTCAGCAGGAGATGCGAGAGCAGGAGGAGAAGCGCCGCTTGGCGGCACAGCAGGCGCAGCAGCCTGCGAGGATCACCGTGCGCAGCGCAGAGGAGTTTGATTTTTAATCGGGAGGAAGAGTATGAATCTGTTGATCGAAACGCTCAAAGCGATAGGGTTTGGCGTTGTGGAAGGCGTAACCGAGTGGCTGCCTATCAGCTCCACCGGGCATATGATTCTGCTGGATGAGTTTGTGAAGATGGGCATGAGCGAAGCATTCATGTGCATGTTTGAGGTCGTCATTCAGCTTGGCGCGATTCTGGCGGTTGTCGTGCTGTATTTCCCCAAGCTTTGGCCGTTTAAACGCGGAACGAAGAACGCGGGTCTCGCTTCGTGGCTGAACATGGAAACGGTTTCACTGTGGATAAAGGTCATCGTGGCGATTTTGCCCAGCGCGATTGTGGGTATTCCGCTGGATGACTGGATGGAGGCTAATCTGCATACCGCGCCGGTTGTCGCAGCGATGCTGGTGCTCTATGGCGTAGCATTTATTTACGTGGAGCGCAGACAGTCGGGCATGGCTGCGCGCGTGGAAGGTGTCGAAGCCATAGATATCCGCATGGCGCTGCTGATCGGAGCGTTTCAGGTGCTTTCCCTCGTGCCGGGCACAAGCCGTTCCGGCGCGACGATTCTGGGCGGCGTGCTGATGGGCTGCTCCCGCGCGGCGGCGAGCGAGTTCAGCTTCTTCATGGCGATTCCGACGATGGCTGGCGCCAGTCTGCTGAAGGTGCTCAAGTTCGGACTGGGCTTTACGATGGAAGAGCTTGTGGTGCTGCTGGCAGGCTGTGTGAGCGCGTTTGTCGTCTCCATCATCGCGATCAAAACGTTTATCGGCTATATCAAGCGCCATAGCTTTGAGGCGTTTGGTTGGTATCGCATTGCGCTGGGCGCGATGGTGGCGGTATACTTCCTGCTCAAGTAAACGGGATGGTCCAGTTCGAACGGACAGATACGAGGAGATGCACATATGAAGAAAAAAATGCTGACAAACGTCACGCAGATGCTCAGCAAGTACCGCGGCGCCATGATGGGCCTTGCCGCGCTCTGGGTTTTGCTGCTGCATTGCTGGATTCTGTACGTGCCCGAGTATGCGGTGCTGGGCGATATCGAGGAAGCGGTCAAGACGAACGGCGTTCTGGGCGTTGAGATATTTTTCTTCTATTCGGGTCTCGGGTTGAGCTATGCGATCCGCAAGCATTCGCTAGGGACGTTCTATGTCAATCGCATCAAGCGCATCGTCTTCCCATTCTTTACGATGGCTGTGCTGTATGCGGTTTCGGAAAGCTGGAGCATTGAGAAGTTGCTCAGGAACGCTTTGGGCGTGACGTTTGTGCTCGAAGACATCTTTGCGTTCTTATGGTTCGTTCCTGCGATTGCTATTTTATATCTGATCTTCCCGCTCTATCATAGGCTCATGCAGCGCGCCGGGGATAAGGCGGCTTTTACGCTGTGCGTTTTGTGCGTATGGCTTGGTGCAGCGATTGTCTGGCGGGACGCGCTGCGCAGCGACATCTGGTGCATGATCAATCGTGTGCCCAACTTCCTGATAGGCGTTTGCGTAGGCGAAATCGGCAGAGAGAAGGAGATCCGCTTCGGCTTTATTCATTGGAGTCTGTGCCTGCTGGCCTTGGCGATGGGCTTTGAGCTGCGCAGCGCCGCCAATCAGGGATTGATACAGGCGATCAAGGAGCCGTATTTTGCGGCCATGATTCCGATTGGCGTATCGCTCAGTCTGCTGTTTCCCGGACTGTTTACAGCTATGGAGGCGTGCGGCGGATGGATTAAGCGCCTGACGGGGCTGATGGTGCGCCTGCTGTCCTTTATCGGCACCTTTTCGCTGGAGCTCTACTGCGTGCATCAGTGGCTCTATGGATACATCTATTCCGCGCTGGAGGGGCGCGTCAGCTATCTGGTGATCAACATCGTCTCTCTCCCGGTTCTGGTTTTCGCCGGTTGGGCGTTGGGGGGGGTACACCGTCTGTTTTGGCAGGTGTGGGCGAGCGTGTATGCGCGCATTTCGGCACAATAAAAATGAGCGGGGCTATTGGGAAGCTCCGCTCGTATCATATGGGTCTGCCGCTCACCCGAAGAAATACGGCGGCACAAGCCGTAGCGCGCGCAGGATGACCAGCGCGGCAAGGTGCAGCGGGTAGGAAGCATAAAACAGAATGGTAAACGGCTTATAGCGCAAGCCCGACCTTCCGTTGTAAAAATATACGGGAATGGCGGCGAACACCGCGCACAGGGAGGCGAGCACCCAGCTGCGTTCCACGCCGGAAAGCAGGAGGCTCAAGCAGTAAAGCGATTCGATGGACAGAATGCACAGTGCCTGCCCGGTTGGGCTGCCCTGCGTCTTATAGAAAAAGAGGCACAGCGCAATGCCCAGCCATCCATAGCTGACGCGCGAGAGCATGGAGACGACGAATACGGCTATCACGCCAAGCGTAGCCTTCGTTGTCTCGCGCTCGTAGCGGTCTGCGACGCAGAGCGCTGTAAAGCCGAGCAGCAGCGAAAAGAGCGCGTTCTGCTCCATGCCCGAGGACATGCGCCCGAAGATCAGCAGGTCGAATGGAATTTCCGAAAGCAGCGCCAGCAGCACGAGGCGGCGGGCGTAGGCGCGCCTGTCGCGCGTATGCACATAGCCCTGCGTCAGCAGAAAGCAGTACAGCGGAAAGGCCGGCCGGCCCACACAGCGGAATGCGGAGATAGAGGGAAACAGCGCGAGTCCTACATGATCAACGACCATGCATAGCAGCGCGATAACGCGCAGGGCAAACGAAGACAAGGCATGTTCCTCCTTTCCTGCTTTATGGAAAACGGTGCAAAGCAATGCAAAAGGCGCGGCGGATGCCGAGCGAAAGCACTTTGAGCGGACGGCAACCATGCGAAAAAACGTCGTCATGAGTTCAAACCGTATCAATATACTATACCTTAGTCGGAAAGCTCTTGTCAATGTTCGGTGTTTTTGACCTGAAATGTGGGACATATGGACGAATATCGCGTAATTCGTCGGTATGCAGATTGCAAAAACGAACATTTGATGCTATAATGCGTTTGTTGTTTAGCTTTTTTTGCGCCCGCGCCCGGCAGGGGGCCGGCTGCGGCGTGCAGGGTGTCATAAGGAGGAGTAACGTGAGCAAGGTTAGAAGAATCTATGCGGAAAAGCGACCCGGCTATGACGTCGCCGCGCAGCAGCTGCGAAGCGAGCTTTGCGATGCACTCGGTACGCAGGCGATTGAGGATGTGCGCATCTTCCAGCGCTACGACGTGGAGGGGGTGTCCGACGATGCGTTTGAAAGCGCGCGCGGCATCATCTTTTCTGAGCCGAACGTCGATACGCTCTATGACGAGGAGCTTCCGGCGATGGAGGCGCGGCTGCTGGTGACGGAATATCTTCCCGGTCAGTATGATCAGCGCGCGGACAGCGCGGCGCAGTGCTTGCAGCTGCTCAGCCCGGACGGCGTAAGGCCGCAGGTAGCCTGCGCCAAGGTCTATGCGCTCTTTGGCGCGGCGATTGACGCGAATCTGATGGATCGCGTTGCCGCACATCTGATCAACCCGGTGGAGGCCCGCCGCGCATCCATGGATAAGCCGGAAACGCTGGCGATGCATGCCGACGTCCCCGCCGACGTCGCTGTGGTGGAAGGCTTTATCAGCATGGACGACAAGGCGCTTGAAGAGATGGTTCATGCCATGGGAATGGCGATGAGCGCGGAGGATCTTTGCTTCTGCCGCGATTATTTCCGTGATACCGAAAAGCGCGATCCTTCCATCACGGAGCTGCGCGCGATTGACACCTATTGGTCCGATCACTGCCGCCACACGACCTTCCTGACGGCTATTGACGAATTCACCTTTGAGGACGGCGCGTTTGCCGAACCCATCCGCGCCGCATATGAGCTGTATATCGATACCCGCAAGGACGTCTATGCAGAGCGCAAGAAGGACGTGTCCCTGATGGACATGGCGACCCTCGGCGCAAAGGCGCTCAAGAAGCTGGGCAAGCTCGACGATCTTGACGCTTCCGACGAGATCAACGCCTGTTCCATTGTCGTGACCGCGAATGTGGACGGCAAGGATGAGCCGTGGCTGATTATGTTCAAGAACGAGACGCATAATCACCCGACGGAGATCGAGGGCTTCGGCGGTGCGGCCACCTGTCTGGGCGGCGCGATTCGCGATCCGCTGTCCGGCCGCAGCTATGTTTATCAGGCAATGCGCATTACCGGCGCGGGCGACCCGCGCACGCCCTATAGCCGTACCCGCGAAGGCAAGCTGCCCCAGCGCCGCATTACCACAACTGCCGCGCAGGGCTACTCCTCCTATGGCAACCAGATCGGTCTGGCAGCGGGCAAGGTTCAGGAATACTACCATCCGGGCTTTGTCGCCAAGCGCATGGAGCTGGGCGCGGTGATTGCCGCGACTCCGCGCGATCATGTGCGTCGGGCAGAGCCTGCACCGGGCGATATTGTGATCCTTCTGGGCGGACGCACGGGTCGCGACGGCTGTGGCGGCGCGACCGGATCCTCCAAGGCGCACAGCGTAGAGTCCCTGAGCACCTGCGGCGCGGAAG
>CAZACG010000006.1:0-16345 GCA_964483645.1 uncultured Oscillospiraceae bacterium
CTGTATGCCGTCATGGCGCGGAAACGGTTGCTCATGAGCGTGCAGAGCCTCTCCATGCTTGCGCTGAGCGGCTGCTCGCGCGAATAGGCCATGCACAGCGGAGGCAGAAAGGACTCTGCGCCGAGATGGTAATGCGTCAGCTGCTGCATAGCGAAGCCGTCGCTGAGATGGGATACGTAGGGGCTGAGCATAACCAGCTGGTTCTTGCCGCAGATTCTCTTGGCAGTTTCCACGTTGTCGCAGGTGATGGCAATGCGAGGCTGAAAGCCGATGGTAGCGAAGAGCTCGTCAAAATGGGGCTTGGCAAAGAGGTTTTCGGTGGGCTGGACGAACAGCTCGTCCTGCGCTTCCCGAAGGGAGATGGTCGAACCGGAAGGAATGCGCCGTCCGAGCGCGGTCTGCCGCCCCGCAAGCAGAACAATTTCGTCCGCAGCGATTTGGCGGTATTCAAGCTTGGCATGACGCGATCCATCGGGAAAGAAGGCCATGTCAATTTCGCTGCGCAAGAGGCTTTGCGTAAGCTCCTGCACGCTGCCCTCCGTTACCTCCAGACGCACGTTCGGAAACGCACGGCTGAAATCGGCGAAGATATAGGGCAGTAGCTCACAGGAACGATGAAGCATGACGCCCATGCGGATAGAACCTTCGTGCCGCCCCTGAAGCAGAGCGACGCTTTCGGACAGCCGGGATTCAATCAGCAGGATGCGTCGGGCAGCCTGCACGTAAAGCTCGCCTGCCGGAGTCAGCGTCAGCGGCGTTTTTCCGCGCATGAAGATCGACGCGCCCAGCTGGGTTTCGATTTGCTTGATGGTCTGGGAGAGCGTCGGCTGGGTGATATGAAGGCTGTGAGCGGCGGCTGTGAAGCTGCCGGCTTGAAGGGTGGTTAGAACAAGCTGAGCGTGTCGGGTATTCATGCCGGGTCTCCTTTTTCTATAGAATGGATGGGTTCATTGTATCGGATGAACGCCGATTTGTAAACCCGGAAGGTGAGCGAAAGGGGATTGAGCAAGCAGGAGGTATGGTGTTATAATGAAATTAATACAGAATAACCGTATATGAGGAGAGATAAACGATGAACGTAAAGGAAAGGCTGAGCACCGTGCGGGCGCGCATGGAGGAGGAGGGTTTTGCGGCGCTGATTGTGCCGACCGCCGACAGCCACGCTTCGGAATACATTGCCGATCACTTTAAGACTCGCCAATGGCTCTGCGGCTTTACGGGCTCTGCCGGTACGCTGGTCGTAGGGATTGAGGAGGCGGCGCTTTTTACGGATGGACGGTACTTCATTCAGGCGCAGCGCCAACTGGAGGGCAGCGGCGTGACGCTGATGCGCATGGGCGTTCCGGGTGTGCCGCAGGCTGAGGAATATGCCGCAAAGCTGGCGTCCGGCGGTTGCGTCGGCGTCGATTTTTCCGTGGTCAGTCGAAGCTTTGTCCAAGGGCTTTCGGCGAAGCTGACGGATTGCGGCGCGTGCCTGCGTGAGACGGGCGACTGGTTTGACGTGCTTTGGGCAGATCGTCCCGCGCTGCCCAAGGCAAAAGCGTGGGCGCTTCCTCTTGTTTATGCAGGCAGGAGCGCAAAGGAGAAGCTGGGCGACATCCGCGAGCGCATGCGTGAGGCGAGCGCGAAGCTGCACGTATGCAATGTGCTCAATGATATCGCATGGACGCTCAATGTTCGCGGCGGCGATGTGCTCTACACGCCGGTTGTGATGAGCTATTTGGTGATCGGCGAAGAGGACGCGGCGTGGTATGTCGATCCGGATAAGGCAGACGCGGCGCTTAGACAAACGCTTGCCGATGACGGCGTTCGTGTCTGCGCATACGACGAGGTTTATGCTGCGCTTGCGCAGATCGAGCCCGGAACGCGTGTGCTGGCGGACACGTCTAAGCTGACCGCGCGGCTGTGCGCGGCGATGGAAAATGCCGAGTTCGTGGAATGTGAGAACCCTGCGTTCCGCATGAAGGCGATCAAAAACGAGACGGAGCTGCAGGGGCTGCGCAGCGCGCATATCAAGGATGGTCTGGCGGTTACGCGGCTGATGTATCGGCTTAAAACGCGCGCTGGAAAGGAACGCATGACGGAAATATCCGTAAGCGATGAGCTGCTTTCGCTGCGGAAGCAGCAGGAGGGCTTTATCTCGCCCAGCTTTGATACGATTTGCGCCTATCGCGAAAACGCTGCGATGATGCATTACAAGGCAACAGAGATGTCCGACGCCGTCATTGAGCCGAGGGATCTGCTTTTGATTGATTCAGGAGGACAGTATCTGGAGGGGACGACCGATATCACGCGCACATTCGCCATGGGCGAGGTGACCCAGGAGCAGAAGATGCATTTTACCGCTGTGCTTTGCAGCATGCTTAATCTGGCCAACGCTCAATTCCTTTATGGGTGTAGCGGTATTTCACTGGACATTCTCGCTCGCGGCCCGATTTGGGATCTTAACTTGGATTATCGCTGCGGTACGGGTCATGGCGTGGGCCATCTGCTCAGCGTACATGAAGGCCCCAACAGCTTCCGCTGGTATAAATCTGCGACGCGAAACGAAGACACGGTGCTCCAAGCGGGAATGGTGACCACGGACGAGCCCGGCATATACATTGAGGGCAGCCACGGTATTCGTACGGAAAACGAGCTGGTCTGCAAGAAGCTGATCAGCAACGAATACGGGCAGTTCATGGGCTTTGAGACGATCACTTGTGCGCCGATTGATCTGGACGCGGTGCTCCCTGAGCAAATGACGGAGCGACAGAGGAGATGGCTCGATGCATATCACGCCTTTGTGCGCGAAAAGCTGATGCCGCTGATGGAGAATGAAGCGGAAAGAAAATGGCTTGAGCACGCTACCAGAAGCATAGAAAGCTGATGGCAAGACATGGAGCGTTTCAAGGCGTGGGAAGGATGGGCGTATGCGGGAAACGACCCAAGAGGAAGGCGCTGCCCATGGAGTTGTTTTCATGGAGGGACTAGCTTTTGGAGCGGCATTCCTGTATAATATATAAAGACCTAACTGTGCCGGGAGGGCATAGCGGTACTTCCATAGCGCAGCGCGCTAAAACGAATGGAGGAAATAGATAATGAAACTGGTTGTGGCGATTGTGCAGGATGAGGATTCCGGACGTCTGGTGTCTCAACTGATGGATAAGGGCTATCGCGTGACCAAGCTGGCCACCACGGGCGGCTTTCTGCGCGCGGGCAATACGACGCTGATCTCCGGCGTAGAGGACGATCAGCTGGACGAGGCGCTTGCGATCATTGAAAAGGTTTGCAAGAGCCGTGAACAGATTACCGCTTCGACCACCCCGATGGGCGGCGGAACGGGCGGCGTGTATGTGCCGTATCCGATTCGTGTGACGGTCGGCGGCGCGACAATTTTCGTGCTGGAGGTCAGCCAGTTCCTGAAGGTGTAACATGCTTTCTTTTGAGGATTTCAAGGGACAGTCCGCTCATGTGACACAGCTTGAAAGGGATTTTTGCGCAGGAACGTATGTTCACGCCTATCTGCTCTCCGGGCCGAAGGGAACGGGCAAAAAATCCGTGGCGAAGCTGTGCGCTATGGCGGCGCTATGCCGTGGGGAAAGCAAGCCCTGCGGCATATGCGGTCCGTGCAGACGCATATTGAGTGCCTCGCACCCCGATGTACATGAGGTTGTTCCCGCAAAGGGCAAGCAGACGCTGGGTGTGGATGTGATGCGCGAGGCCATCGAGGAGGTCGGCGTAAAATCCTTTGAGGATGGCGCGAAGATCATGCTCTTCCCACAGGCGGAAAAAATGACGCCCGCCGCGCAGAATTGCCTGCTCAAGACGCTTGAAGAGCCGCCGCAGGGGACCGTGTTTTTTTTGATCACGGAGCAGCCGGGCTCGCTGCTGCCCACCATTGTCTCCCGTTGCCGCGTGCTGCGCTTTCATCCGTTGACGCAGCAGGAAACGGAGCGCCGCCTGATTGCGCTGGGGCAATCACCGCAAGAGGCGAAGGAAAAGGCACGCATGGCCGAAGGGTGCGTGGGCCGTGCGCTTGAAATTGACGATTCGCAAATGAGCCTGCGCATGAAGTTGACGCAGGATGTGTTTTCCGTGCGCCGCGCGGCAGATGCGCTTGCCGTGGTGAATGCGTACAAGAGTGATAAAGAATGGCAAGAAACCATCATGGACACATTGGAGAGCGCCGTGCGGGATATTCTGATGGCGCAGGCGGGAAAAATGCCGCTGGAGGATGCGGGTTATGCGCGCGAGGCCGAGGCTTATGCGCGCGCCGTGCCGCTCTCCGGCGGGCTTTTGCTCTCTGAACGCGTGATGCAGGCGAAAAAGATGCTGGGGAGCAATGTCGCTTTCGTCTCCGCCTTTGAGTCCATTTTGCTGACAATATCGGAGGAATATGCCAAATGGCCATGGTAGTCAGAGTGCGCTTTAAGCGCGCCAGCAAGCTGTATGATTTTGACCCGAATGGGCTTGAATTGCATACCGGCATGAGCGTAGTCACCGAAACCGCGCGCGGCGTGGAGCTCGGCGAGTGCATGTCGGGGGTGATGGAGATCCCGGAGGAGCGCGTGGTCTCGCCGCTCAAGCCGATCATCCGTATTGCGACCGAGCAGGATCTTCTCACGCAGAAGCGCAATGAGCAATCTGAAAAAGAGGCGTTTGATATCGCCGTGGAGCGCATTGCCGAGCATAAGCTTGAAATGAAGCTGGTTGATGTGGAATATGCTTTTGATCATTCCAAAATCATCTTCTATTTCACGGCGAACGGTCGCGTTGATTTCCGTATGCTGGTCAAGAATCTGGCGAGTATCTTCAAAACGCGCATTGAACTGCGCCAGATCGGCGTGCGCGATGAGGCGAAGATGCTCGGCGGCATCGGCCCATGCGGCCGCCCGATTTGCTGCCGCACCTTTTTGGGCGATTTTACGCCGGTTTCCATCAAGATGGCGAAGGAGCAAAGCCTCTCGCTGAATCCTACCAAGATTTCCGGTTTGTGCGACAGGCTGATGTGCTGCCTGAAGTATGAGCAGGATCAGTATGAGGCGACGCGCAAGCGCATGCCGCGCGTGGGTCGCGAGATCATTACGCCGGATGGCGTAGGTACAATCAATGCGATCAACGTGTTGGAGGAGACCGTCAAGGTGCGCATTGCCGTGGGCGACACGTTTGAGCTGCGCGTTTATCCGATTGATGATTGTCAGCGTCCTGCGCAGGAACAGCAGCGCGCGGAGAAGCCTGTTAAACAGGAAAAGAACGAGCAGCCCGAAGCACAAAACGAGCCGATGGATGAGGATGCGGAGCGGAAGAACTCAAGACCTGCGCATCAGGACAGGCCGGAGCAAGCGGAAAAAACAGAGCGCCGCGAGAAGCCGCGCCGAGACAGGCAGACGGAGAGCAGAGGCGAGGACGGACAGGAAAAGAAGCCGCGCAATGCGCAGCAGGATAGGACGCAGGGTGAACGCAGACCCAAGAAGGATTATCGGATGCCGCGCGAGTGCCGCATCCGTGAGGACGAAGCGAAAGCGCCCGATTTCAAGGCGACGCAGAAGCAAACGGAGGAATTGGAGATTCGCGAAAGCGCGCAGCCGGAGGATCTGCTTTAAGCTGCTTGAATGCGCAGTAAGCGACCGGCGTGCGAAGCCGTCGCCATGGTTTGGACGGTTTTTGCGTGCGTCAGACTGGAATTGCGAAATTGACCTTGCATTTCTTCAGGCGAAGTGTTAAAATGAATCAGGTATCATTTATTAATCAATTCGGAGGTGAATCAAAATGGCATATACGATTAACGATGATTGCATTTCCTGCGGTGTTTGCGCTGGCAACTGCCCGGTCGAAGCGATCAGCGAGGGCGACGGCAAGTACGTGATCGACGCGGATACCTGCATCGACTGCGGCGCTTGTGCGGAGAACTGCCCGGTGGCTGCCCCGGTTCAGGCCTAATTGAACAACTGAGGATGCATCCGGCAATGTCGGATGCATCTTTTTTGACTCATAGAAAATTGCGCAGAGCATCGTGCAGCGAGCACGAAGCAGCTTCGTGATGAGAGGATACTTCGGAAGCGGTTGGATGATATAAAGCGATGCGGAAGCAGTGAAAGGAGGAAAACGGACATGGGCAGAAAAAAACGACGCAGAGTATCCGTGGGAACGATTTTCATGCTTTTCCTAACCGCATTGGTCATTGTTGTATGCGTGGTTTTTCTTGCGCACATTGCGGGAACAGACCTCTACGCGTGTTCAAGCGCATTCATGGCTTCGCTTTCCGAGCAGAATCTGCTTGAACGCGAGCAGCCGCAGAGCTTGATGACTGAGCGACAGACGCCTGCCGCCGAAGAAAGACGGATACCGGAAATATCGGAAACGCCGCAGGCCAAGAGCGGTATCACGCTTCCGACCGCGAGGACGAAAACCCTCACGCTTGCAGTAGGCGGCACCGTTTGCGCATCCGGGGCTATCCGCGAAAGTGTGCGGCAGGGGGCGACGCATTACGATTTCACGTCGGTCTTTGCAGGACTTGTCGATGTGCTCTCGGCGGCGGATTTGTCTATTGTGACGCTTGAGACGCTGACTGCGGGCGAGACGCTGGGCTATGGCAGCTACAATGCGCCGACGCAGCTGCTGACAGCGCTGCGCGACTGCGGCGTGGACGTGGCGGCTTTGGCGACTGAGCGTGCGCTTGACAAGGGATACGAGGGTCTTCAGATCACGCTCGGCGAGCTGACAAGGCTCGGCATGGCTTATGCCGGCGTTCGTACGGAGGAAAATGGCGCGCGCAGCACAAACCTGATTGGTGTGGACGGCGTGCAGATTGCCGTGCTTGCTTATACTTACGGGCTGAGCGACGAGGGAAAAGCCGCTGTGCGCGAGGAGGAAAGAAGCGTTGTCCAACTGATGGATGCGGAGCAGATGATCGCCGATATCACCAAGGCGCGGCTTGACGGCGCGAACCTTGTGGTTGTGCTGCCGCATTGGGGCGCGAAAAACAAGCAGGAGACGACGGAGAACATGCGTGCGCTGGCGCGAACGCTGGCGGAGGCGGGTGCGGACGTCATCCTCGGCACACATCCCAACGTTGTGCAGCAGACCGAGCGTCTGAACGTCACACGTTCGGACGGGCTTGAATATGAGACGGTGGTTTGCTATTCGCTGGGCAGTCTGCTGACCGATGCGCGCACGAGCGAGAACACGGCGGGCATGATTGCGCGGCTGAATATCACCTACGATCCCGTTTCGCGCAGAACGACGCTTGGCGAGCTGGCCTGTGTGCCGCTGTATATTGCTCGACAGAGGGAAGATGGCGAAAATGTTTATCGCATAGTCGATACGGACAATGCCGAAGCGATTTCTGCGCTCGCCGCTAAGGAGCAGGAGGCGGCCGCAGATGCGGCGCAGAGCGTGCGCAGCATCACAGGACAAATACAGCGAGAGGAAGAAGGACAAGGATGAATCGGAAGAGATTGGCTGATTATGGCCTGCGCGTGGGCGCTTTGCAAACAGGCGAACTCAACAAGATAACGGATGTGCCGGGCGTGACGGTCGGTCATGCGACCATTCGGGATCAGGCGCATCACACAGGCGTGACGGTGATCATGCCGTGCGAGGATAATATGTTTCTGAACAAGCTGACGGCTGCATCCTTTGTGCTCAACGGCTTTGGCAAAAGCCAAGGGCTTGTTCAGGTGGATGAGCTGGGCACGCTGGAAACGCCCATTGCGCTGACGAATACGCTGAATATAGGCCTTGTCCATGACGCGATGGTTTCCTACATGGTTAAGCGCTGCGAGCAGGAAGGGGTTAAGGTCTATTCGATTAACCCCGTCGTGGGCGAATGCAACGATGCTGCGCTGAACAGGATTGCAGATCGGCCGGTAACAGGCGAGCATGTCATGCAGGCGATAGAAAGCGCATGCCGGGATTTTGAGGAGGGCGATGTCGGCGCGGGGGCAGGTACGGTTTGCCATGGACTCAAGGGCGGTATCGGTTCTGCGTCAAGGCTTGTTGAGGTTGCGGGAAGAACCTATACGCTCGGCGTGCTTGTGCAGAGTAACCACGGGTGCTTGGAGGAGCTCAACGTCCTTGGTCGCAGAGTGGGCGAGGAGATCATTGAAAAGCGGAAAGCGGAAAATGCGAAAGAACCGAATGATCGCGGTTCGATCATGATGGTTGTGGCGACGGATTTGCCGGTGTCAGACCGTCAGCTGCGCAGAATCCTCAAGCGTTGCGCGGCAGGACTTGCGCGCGTAGGTTCTTATTTTGGCCATGGAAGCGGCGACGTCATGATCGGCTTTTCGACGGTGAACCGTATGCCCCATGGCGGCGAGCACGCCGTGCTCTGCCATCAGGTGGTCACCGAATTCACGCTTGAACGCGCGTTTCGCGCGGCTGCGGACGCAACGCAGGAGGCCGTGCTCAATTCGCTCTGTTGTGCGGATGACGTGATATCCGAGAGCGGAAACGTATATGAAGGAATCGGAAGATATCTGTGAGATTGATCCGTGTAGCCGAGTGTCTCGACGAGATTGTTTTTCTCGGTTAGTGCGTTGCTTTTTCAAGAAAGAATGAATCGAGAGACAGACGTGTAGGAAAAGAATGACAAAGAACTATTTTTTGTTCAATCTACTGTACGGGCAGATTTTGTATAGCGAACAACATTCATAGAAACGGCAGAGTGATGTGTCGGAAGTTTAATTCTGCGCGGGGAGACGTATAAACAAGAGTGCAGATGTTATCTACATTCTTATGAATCCATCATTCCCGCAGTATGTAAAAATAGGCTATTACTCTTAATTTTCATCAAGCCTTAAGAAAAAAACACCGTCAGGGTTCGCTTCGCGCCCTGACAGCTTTAAGGAAATGGCTTCGCCATGAACCGTTGGGCTTCCGCTCAAACCTGCCACGGAACGTCGTCCCTTGCCGCATATTCGTTTCACGCTTATGGATTGTTTTGCTCTGAGAACAGTATAGATTGTGTAAACCTGAAAACCTCTATGTTGGCGTAGAATAGAGACGCTGGTATGCTGCTTCTGATGAGCAAGCAGCATTTCTATTATTTCAATCTTTTGTCAAAAAGGCGGTCTTGCACTGATTGAGATCAGATGCAAGACCGCCTTTTTTTCTTTTCCTAATACAGACTGCTTTTTTCGTGCGTCTGCTTCCGGGAGCTCTCCATGAGCGAGAGGAGAGCCTTTTTCTTCATTCGTATTTACGCAGGCTCGACGTTATATCAAGCGCAGCGATCGTGAGAAGTATTACTGCAGGTGCGTCGCGTAACCTTCTTCAAAGAGCTGCTTTCTCTCGTCGATGACTTCCTGGAAGCCGTCCTCAAGATACTGCTGAGCATACTTCTCATACAGCGCATCGAACTCTTCCGGAGCGCACATGACCAGATCATCTCTGTAAACCTTATACTTTTCGTTCAGCGAAGCCTGATACTCGGTCACAGAAGCCAGCGCCTTGGAGAACAAGCAGTCAGTGATCGCATAACCCTTGTTGGACAGGTCCTTCCTGGCGTAGTAGTTCGCGATGATGTCATCGGTGAAGTTCTGCGGCAGGCCCTGCGGAGAATCCATCTTGATGTCGGTTTCAATGTTGCCGGCAGTCTTGGATTCCACGGTGATGCACCAGTAGTCCTTGTTGTTGTTGACGCCCATGATCTTGTCGCCGGTGTAACCATTGACCGCGGAAGGAATGCCATTCTCGTCGTAGGTGAAGTGCTCATCCTCGATGCCCCACTGGAAGGTGAAGAGCACGTCGGGCTGGGTCAGATACTCCATGTACATCCATGCAGCCTTGACCTCATCCGCAGTCGCCTGAGAAGAGAAACCAACCATCATGCCGAAGGGGTTGTCGCAACGGAACGCGTAGGGCACCGTGCCATCTTCCTCGACAGTGGCATCAGACATCTTGACAGCGAGTTTTGCGTCAGGATTCTGCGCATAGAATGCATTCAATGTTGCGATGTCGGAAGAAATCCAATCCTCGTACTCAAACGCCTTGCCGTTGATGAAGTCAGCGGTAGAGGTAGAGCCGTCGATGACGTAGTACTCCGGATTGATCAAGCCGAGATGATACTTTTCATTCTCGCGCTTGAGGTAGCGGTAGTTGGCGTCGCTGCCCAGAGCGGGAATCGCATAGTCGCCATACTGCACCCAATCCATCTCATCGAGCGGGAAGGTGCGGAAATTGTAGTTCTGGTCCGCGCCCTGATTGCTGATCATGGAGCCGCCCAAAGGATACTCGCACAGGCCGGCGTCCTTGAGCTTGAGGTACATTTCCTTGCGCTCAGCCCAAGTGGTCGGATACGTTTCGTAGCCGATCTGCTCCAGCCAATCCTGACGATACCAAGTAATACGGCGATAGTTGGTGTCGTAGTACGGACGCTCAGCCAGCGCAAAGAAGGTCTGGCCGTTCAGCTCGGAATAGCCAAGCTGGTTGAGTTCGACCATACGATTGTAGTAGGTCGGTGCAACCTTGGCAAACTCACCCATGTCGAAGGTGGTCAGGTAGCCGTCGTCTGCCCACAGAGCCAGCTTGGAGTAGTCATACTCCATCAGGATGGTCGGCAGGCTGTCCGCTGCAGCCAGCAGCGCGTAGTCGGTGAGCACGTCGCCGCGGGCGATGGGCTCATACTTGAGGGTGATGTTGTACTTGTCACCGAAGTTTTCCTGGAGCCAATCGATCCAGTAGTTGTCGCGCAGATCCGCAACACCTTCCGTGCCACGGTCATAAACCGGCACGGTCAGCGTCACGTTCTCTGCAAAGGGTTCCCACTGCGCAGCAGCAGCTTCCTCAGCCACAGCAGGCAGCGCCGCGAAGAGGCTCACGAGCATGGCCGCAAGGACCAGCAGAGCAAAACGCTTCTTCACATTCTTAGTCATAGTAGTTCCCTCCTTTAATATTCGGTAAAGCCATGAAAACATGACCTCAGCCCTTAACTGCGCCGATCATCGCGCCCTTCACAAAGTATTTCTGCAGGAAGGGGTACACACAGATGATCGGGATGGTGACGAACATGATGGCTGCGGCCTGCAGCACCTCGGGGGTGCTGGTGACGGCTGCGGCCTCGGACATGGCGGTCGTCTGCGCCTCGGTGGCGGAGGACACCATCTGGGACAGCTTGTACTGGATCATCTTGAGCGATTCGGTCTTGATGTAGTACTTGTTGTCCGCATAGGCGTTCCAGCGGCCCACCGCAAAGAACAAAGAAAGCGTAGCCAGAATCGGCTTGGAGAGCGGCAGAACGATCTTGGTGAGAATCTGGAAATTGGTTGCGCCATCCAGAATCGCCGCCTCGTCCAACTCGCCCGGGATGCTCGACTGGAAGTAGGTCTTCATGATCAGCATGTTGTAGGGTGAATAGGCCGTGGGAAGGATCAGCACCCACATGGTATCCAGAAGCCCCAGATCCTTGAGCAGCAGGTAGGTCGGAATCAGACCCGCGCTGAAATACATGGGGAACATCAGCAGGAAGGTGAGCGTATAGCGTCCGCGCAGTCGCTTTTTGGAGAGCGGATAGGCAGCGCACACGCAGATCACCATGCCTAGCAGGGTATACAGGAGCGTCACGAACACACTGAACACCATGGAGCGCACCATGCTTCCTTCTCTGAAGATGGAGGCATAGGCGTCAAAAGTCAGCTCGCGCGGCCAGAAGTACACGCGCTTGGCCATGACCATGGAGTTGCTGGAGATGGACTTGGCAAACAGATGGATAAAGGGGAGGATGCAAGTCAAACAGAGGATCGAAAGAAAGATCACCATCAGAATATCAGAGATATGAAGCGGTTCTACCGCATGGCTTCCGTCATTTTCGATCTCAATTTCAGCTTCGTTTTTTTTCAGCTTTTTCAATTCAATGCACCTCCCTTAGAGCAGTCCGTCTTCACCAAGATGCTTGGCAAATCGGTCGGCCAGCAGCACCATAATCAGTCCCACAACCGACTGGAATAGACCCACAACGGTTGCCTGACTGAACTTCGCGCCCGCCAGACCCTTTTCGTAGATATATACGGAAAGCTGATACTGAAAATCGCGCACACGGCTATTGCCAAACGCGTCAAGCCGCTCGAAGTTGCTGCCCATCAGACGGCCAAGGTTCATGATCAGCATCGTCACCATCGTACCGCGGATTGCGGGCAAAGTAATCGACCACAGGCGCTGTAGACGGTTTGCACCATCAATCATGGCCGCTTCATAAAGCTGACCGTCGATGCTGGTAATGGCGGCAAGATATATGATCGTGCCCCAGCCCATCGACTGCC
Organism: uncultured Oscillospiraceae bacterium; assembly: GCA_964483645.1. Taxonomy (GTDB): domain Bacteria; phylum Bacillota; class Clostridia; order Christensenellales; family Aristaeellaceae; genus Ventricola. Next base: position 12,243 of record CAZACG010000006.1, read on the forward strand.
ATACGCCAATCAACAGATAGGTAACGGCCCAGTGCCATTTTTCTGTCAGGAAGGGAATGCCGGTTTCGATCAAGCCCAGGGACTGCAAAGCAATATTGACCAAACCCGTCGACGGACGGAAAAGCGTGTAAGCAACGCTTCCGATAATAACCCATGAGAGGAAATGCGGCAGGTACAGGATCGTCTGCGCAACCTTCTTAAAACGCGGGAAACGCAGTTCGTTCAGGATCAAGGCCAGAATGATCGCCATCGGGAAGCTCAAAGCCAGATCAAGAAGGTTGAAGACCAGCGTACTGACCAACGACCTGGAAAAGTCTCTGTCCGTAAAGACCTTCTTGATGATTTCAAGCCCCACAAATCGGCTGCCGCTCCATCCCTTCGCCGGTTTATAGTCATAAAAGACCATGCGCAGTCCCGGGTATGCAGCGTAGGAGAATACAATAACAAACATCAGCGCAATAAAGAGCATCAGGTAAAGTTGCCAGTCTCGCCCGATTAATTTGCAGCTCTTTTTCCAGTTACTTCTTTGCAGCTTCCGAGGCTGCGCGTCTTGAACACGATTCATTTGCCCATCTCCACTTTCATACATTGCCGTTATCGTGTGCGTTGCGATGTAAACACGTGTTAATCCCAAGCATCATCATGGGGCGGAAGTTTGCTTGCGCGGCTCAGGCAGATACGATCAAAGCGTATTCTGGATGCCAGCGCATACACTGTGAGTATATGATCTCCCTTGGAAAGGTTTAGATCAGCTACAGGCAGCCACTTCCAAACGAGTTCCGAATCAAAACGCCACAGGGACCGGCCTCCGCAAAGCTCTTTTTCATCAATCGGTTCGCCATCCACACCAAGCGTGAAGTGCGCTGTCCGATCACCCCACATAAAGACCCGTACCCATGCATGGTATACGCCTGCGTCGGTATGAATCTGATAATTCAGCGTCGGGGCGTCCGAAACTCCCCAATGCAGATCCGGCTCTCTGATATACAGCGCCAACCCCGTCGAGCGCCAGCTACTGCTGGTACAGTGCCGCCACTGCTTTCCACGAACAAATGCATTGTCATTGTCCGCCAATGCAGAAGCAACATCAATGCGAATCATGCCGTCCCGCTCACAGAAGGGTTCATCAGCCTTCCGGATCAGATCTTGCATCGACATAGCCGGGGCGCAACCGGAGATCGGAATGACAATATCCTCAGCATCAAGCGGTTCTGCCTCTAAATGCGCCGCAGACAAATATACCTCGGGCCTGGGCGATAGTTCTATAGCGCCATAATAGGTTTGAGCCATTTCCATCGGGTCACACAGCATCGGCAATCGGATATCGCCGTTGCGAACGCCAAGCGCACTCGTACCCGCTTGGGTATAGATCACAAGGCGACTGAACGCCAGATAGGGATCCAATGCCCGGATGCTCAGAATATGAACGCCGCGTTCCATGTGTGGCAGGCGCATCAGCAGCCGATCTACACCATCGCGTACATTGACGCGCCATGTGCCGCGATGTTCATCATTGGAGGCACTTTCCAGAATCTTCTCCGGCATGCCATCCAAAGATACTGCAAAGCGGAGTTTACCCAGTGAATGAAGCGTTGGGAAACGATGGATTTCCAGCAGATGCTCGCCCTCGCTGTACACGCGCACGGCATAGCGCAGGCAGCCTTCTCCGATTGCCTCTTTCCCGGCTTCCATCAAAGCACCGTCAAAACGTCCCAGATGGGGGATAGCATGCCACTCGCCCGGTTCGCTTTCCGGCAGATAGCCCTCCGCTTCAATGATTACGCGGCCATCTTCTTCCGTGAACGGATGACCGGGCAAACACATATCATGTGCTATTTCGCAGCAAACATCAATGCATTTTTGTTGCCAAACAGCATCCGCTCCGCATGCATGCACAAGGATCTGCCCTCGATGCGTCTGCGCTGTCCAAGTCTTTCCGTCCCAAGCAGGTTCAATCAGCACACGGCATTCCGTGTCCGTTTCTCCTGCCGCTGCGCCGTCTGTACAGCGAAGCCATTCGGGCAGTTCAATTCGCCAACGAACGCCGCCCGGACCGACCGCCGCGATTTCGATCGCTTTTGTACTGTCGGGATGTGTAAAGCACATGCTGCATGCTGACGTAATTACAGCGCCTGCCGTTCCCTTTTCAAGGGGCGGCGTGCAGGCGGGCGTCATCGCGCATCTTGCCGGGGGATAGTCCTCCGGTGTCAGCATGCCATTCCATTTGCCGGATGAAAGCGTGTGATTATAATAGTCCAGAAGCATTCTGCGCGCTTTGTCATGCTTGTTCGCAAGTTCCACATATTGCTGCGCAGCGCACACTTTACCTTGCTCGCAACAGAGGTAACTGCGGTCAGCATAGTAGAACATAGCATACGTATAATACGCCGCATGAACCTTCATCAGCACAAGCTGGAAGAAAGCGTCTTTCTGCGCTCGGGGAAGCTGATCATAAACGGCGTTTGTCCGATTCAGAATGCCTTCCAGCACATGAATGCGCATGGCAGCCTCATCGCAGGCAACGCTTTGCGGGAATGCATCGGCATCCATTTGCTCCACCTTGCGGGTATTGATGACCTGATCCAGACGCAGCAGATCCTCTGCCAGCGAACAGCAATGTCCTCCCGGGAAGGTTTTGTCAAGCCAAGCCTTCAGCCACTGCGCTTCATCGTCTGTGCGCAACTGTGCACGGCCAACTTCCCACGCAAGATCCGCATAAAAGCTGATTTGCATTTCCAAGGGTTTCATTGCGCCGAAGTTGTTGATCCACAGCTTGCGGATACCTTCCGCATAAGCCTTTTTAAGTTCGTTGCGCGTATGCGCCAGCGGAATACCGCCAATAAAGAGATAGGAGCCCTCAGGCGGCGCCCAGTAGGAATTATGGTAGTAAATGCCGTTTCCGGCAGCCTGCCGCTTTGCTCGCTCATCCGGATAACGGCGCACATAGCCATAGTTGTCGTCTACCCAAATCAGCGTCAGATCATCCGGAACATCCAGTCCGTTATCATAGAGCTCAAGCACTTCTTTATAGGGCACGAAGTTCTTTTGAACATCGCTTCCTGCGACCTCGTTGACCATCTGCTCTTGATCACTGATCACGGTTGAAAGCAGATCGATCTTCGCATCAAGCAGTTCGCGGCCCTCTTTTCCCTCCAGGTACTTGGTACCGAAGCCGGAATCATGGATGCCGCGCATGCCCAGCGTATAGCTGACCTCAAAATCCTTGTTCTGCTCGACGCTTTCCCGCCAATATTCTTTGAGAATTTCACGATTGCGGCCGGGAATGGTGTAATCGTATTCCACATCCGTGTAGCGCTTCTTGGCCAACCACGGACGCCATTCGCGATTATTGCTGCGCATGAGCATATCGCAGTGCGACGTGCCGATAACCACACCCATACGATCAGCCAACGCGCCATTCTCCCGAATAAGATTGAAAGAGTTGACATGCATCGCGGGCCAAAGATAATTCATCTTCAGCCGCAGCAGCAATTCAAAGATACGCTCATAGGTTTTTACCCCCATGGTCGCTTCTCCGAAATAGCGCTGCGCCCAATGATCGAGCTCCTCCTCGTCATTGAGGAAGATACCGCGATACTGAACCTGCGGATGATCGGCTTTGATAAAGCCCTCGGGCAATTCGACAACCGACTTGGGCTTAATCGGCACATCGGCGAAAAAATGCCACGGCGAAACGCCCAAGTATGTTTCACAGAATTCGTAGATACCATAGATGGCACCCCGGCGATCGGAACCCACAATGAAGAGTTCGCTGTTCTTTACGCACAGCAGATAACCTTCCCACAGGAGACGGCCATCCGCGCCGTAAAGGGGAGAAAGATCAATCTGCTCGTCAAAGCCCTTGCAGATGTTGGCCGTGCCGATGTGAATATTCAGAACCGGAACACCACTCGGAATGAGGAACCGGCAGTCAAGTGCGCGCAGAAGATCCTGCCGAAGATTGCTTACCGCAATCTTAACGGCCTCATTCTCCTGTGGATTCACCAGCAGTCGGATATACGAATATCGCTTGATCTGCATCTTGCTCCTCCTTTCGCGATCTTCGCCGCAGCGAGGTTAGCTCTTAACGAACAGGCTTGATG
>CAZACG010000007.1:0-16142 GCA_964483645.1 uncultured Oscillospiraceae bacterium
GCCGGAGACATGTGCTTATACACCCTGTCGCACATATCGGCATAGAGCGCGGCGTGCTGGGGCAGGCAAAGATCGGCAACCAGCGGCGTGGTGAAGCACTGGTTCCATGCCTCATGATTCATCAGCGCATCCATCTTCTGCTCCGCGCTGCCTTCGCCCTCGGCGATGCCCTGCGCCAGCGTACCCAGATAGCTGCAATAGCCCTCCACGACCGCCTTCACCATGTCGTCCTTGGTCGTGAAATAGTAGTAAAACAATCCCTTCGCCACGTCAACAGCGGTGACAATCTCTGCCACGGAGGTTCTCACAAATCCCTGCTGCGCAAAGAGCTTCGCAGCAGCGGATACCATTTCAGCCTTTCGCTCCTCAGGTTTTTTGACAACACGCATTGTATTTCCTCCTCATATGTCGCCCGTGCGCCTGCGGCGCTGGGATCAAGCTGTTCTGTTTTGATGGTGCTATTGTATCAGCAAGCCTCCCTTCGCTCAATACAAAACCGCTGAATGATACAAGAGCACTGATTCAAATGTCGGATTCGCAGCCTTGCTCTGTGCGCGAGCCTGCGTTTTTCCCGCTTATCCTGCGCTCAAATCCCATCGAGCTTTGAGGAACTCCCTCGTCAGGTCTCGCTTCGCGATGATGGATCGTTTTGATCTGAGATTGAGCATTAGCTGCTCAGGCTCTCCAGATAGCCCTCCAGCGCCTGCACATCGTCAAACACCCTGCCGGAGACGATTGCCTGCCGCTCCTCCTTTGGCACGCGCTCCAGCGGTACGTCCGTCGCGCGGACAAGCTCCATCCCCTCGCCCGTTCGATTCTGATAAACGCCAAGCAGGCTGTCCTCCCCGCTTTGCAGCATCCAATGCAACGGGCAGGGCATCTTCATCCTGATCGTCACGTCAACCTCGTTCCCGGAAAAGCCCGTCACCTGCGCGTCGGGGAGCACGCGCCCCATCTCCTGCTCCAAGGCGGCACGCGTCAGGCCAACAAGCTGCGCGGGCAGCGCCTGTCTGTGCTGCACGCTGTGCGCACAGGGCGCGTAATACAGGGTCTTATGCAGATACGCGCTTGCAGCCGTTCGCTCGGAAAGATCCGCGCCGGTCGGCATCTTTGCTTCATCCTGCGCAGCCGATGCGCTTGGGTTATCGTCCGTCTGCGCAAAGGGCTGCAGCGTGCCTCTCGCCGCAAGCAGCGCCTGCTCCTGCTCCGGCGCATCCACTTTAGCGGGAAACAGGCACATCAGCGCCGCCAGAATCGCCGCCAGCACAAAAAAGCTGTACGGCCTGTTCATGATCGCATGAATCGCGGAAAACAAAAGCCCTCATCTCCTTTTGCAAACAGTCTGCACGGTTTACAAGAAAGAAATGAGGGTATTTTTTTGAAATGCTCCGTCGGATTTCATACTCATCTCAGATCAAAACGAGCTATCAGCGCGAAGCGAAGAAGGGGGCTGGGGAATGAAATCCCCCATCGTACTTCATCACGAAGCGATTTTGATCAAAGTAGTCAGGGAGCGAAGCGAGGCCTGACGGGTGAGTTCCTCAAGGCCCAATTTGATTTGAGAACGGTATACTGCGATCATTCCGGCTCACGCCAGCGGCTTTTTGCCGGGCATTCCGGCCTTGCGCGGATAGGCTTTAGGGGTTTTGCCCGTCTTATCGGTCAGAAGCAGAACATGCTGCCAATCCTCCCTGCCGGGAATCGGCGCGCTCGTCACGCCGCGCACCGTGCCGCCAAGGACAAACGCAGCGCGCTTGGCGCTGACAAGCTCCTGCGCAACGCCCGGTCCCTTCCATGCGATGGCCAAACCGCCGGTCCTAACAAACGGCAGCATCAGTTCCTGAAGCGTCGCCGTGCCCGCCACGGCGCGGGATACCGCCGCATCGTACGCCTCGCGATGCGCGGGAAGTCTTGCCGCATCCTCCGCGCGCGCATGAAGCGTTTCCGCCTTCAAATCAAGGCGCGCAAGCGCATCGTTCAAAAAGAGAATCCGCTTATTCAGCGCGTCAAGGAAGGTCATCTGCAAATCAGGCCGCAGAATCAGCAGCGGCATGCCCGGAAAACCCGCGCCCGTTCCCACGTCCATCACGCGCGCTTCCTGCATCAGCAGCCCCTGTGCCAGCGGCGCGGCGCTGTCCAGATCATGCCTGTCCACGCGCTCGTCCTCATCCAGCACAGCCGTCAGATCCATTTTTGCATTGTATTCGTCTAAAATGGCATGGAACGCTTCAAAGCGCTCGATTGCGCGCTGATCGAAGGAAACGCCCATTTGCGTCAGTCCGTTAACCAGTCTTTCCCTATTCATCCTCAACTCTCCAAGATCATTTTGATCCAGCTAAGCCCCTCGCGGAAGTGATTCTTGATAAAATATTCCGGCTTAGAGGGGCTTCCCTTGCCCGTCGCGTCGATACCGACCTGCTCGCACAGTTTGAGCGCACGCGCCACATGATAATCGCTGGTGACGACCACCGCCTTAGCAAGCCCTCTGTGCTCCATGATTGCCTTGGCATATTCCAGATTCTGTCGCGTATTGAACGAAGCCGTTTCCGCAATGACATCCTCCGCAGGCACGCCCTCGGCTATCAACCAGCTGCGCATGACGTCGCCCTCGGCCTGCGGCTCGTTTGCGCCCTGTGCGCCGCACACAATAATGCTCTGCGCTCTGTCCAGATAAATCTCGTGCGCGGCAACCAGCCTGCGCCTGAGCGCCTCGGAAGGCGTTCCATCCGGCTTGACCTGCGCGCCAAGCACAATGATTACATCGGAAGTCTCCGGCGGCGGCAACGTTCTTTCCTTGTAATAGACAAAGAAGATAAGCGCTGCGGCGCAAAGCACCGCGCACAGCCCCAGCGCAAGCACGCCCATGAGCACGCTCCTTCCTATACGTCCAATCTGCTTCAATGCTCGTTCTCCTTACGTAATCTGTCAAAGACTGTTCCGGCTCACGGTGGGAAGCATGGTCATAAACTGCATCTCCTCGTCATCCCTGAGACTTCCGCTCCTGCCCGCCGCAACTTGGCGACGAATCACATAGCTGAACTCGCCCGTCATATCCGCTTGATTCCGACTGCTTCGCGTCATGGAATAAGCCTTATCTCCGCTGATGATCACATGATCCACCACGCCGATGCCAATCGTGGAAAGCGCATTGACGATCAGCTGCGTCACGGCATAATCCGCGTCCGAGGGCTGCTCTGTGCCGCTGGGATGGTTATGCGCCAGAAGCACGGTATGCGCGCGATGGCGCAGCGCGGTCTCCACGACCATGCGCGGATAGACGGAAACCTCGTCGATGGTTCCTGTCTGCAAAAGCGTGGGATGGATCACCTGCCCACTCTTGCTCAGGCATATGACGTAGAACATCTCCATATGCTGCCCGAAAAACAGCGTTCTGCAATACTTTCCGGCCTGATCCAGATTGCTGATGACGGGCTTTGCGCCCATGGCGTTCTTTTGATAATACCCCAGCAGCGGCGGCATCATGCACAGCAGCACCGCCGCATTCTCGCCCACACCGGGCACGCGCATCAGCTCGCTTTCCTCCGCTTCCAGCACCTGGCTGAGCGAGCCGAACCTGTTAATCAGCTCATGCGCCAGCGGATTGACGTCCCGCTGCGGGATGGCATAGGTCAGCAAAAGTTCGAGCACCTCATGCTCGGAAAAGCCGTCCAGCCCCTGCTGACGAAAGCGCTCGCGGATCCGCGCGCGATGACCCACATGCAAGCCATGCTTTTCCGTCATGTCGGTTCGCCTCCTCGTGCAGCATCTGTATACCTTGCTTCTCCTGTGCTCATCCCATGCTCGTCAGCATTTCCTCCAACTGCTGTGCATTTTCTGCGATCGGGCAGCCCGTCGCTCTCAGGCGCTCTTCATCGTTATGCCCCCATGGCACAAGCACGCAGGATGCGCCAAGCTCCTGCGCCAGCTCCGCATCGGTCTCCATATCGCCGACCAGAACGGTCTGCTGCGCGCAAAGCCCCAGCCTTGCAAGCTGTTCGCGCGCGATTTCCGTCTTCTTGTCCGCGCGCTCATCCTGCCGTCCCGCGATATCCGCCATGTATGGGTCAAGCCCCAGCGCGCTGCACTGCTCGCGCAGCGACGGCTCATAGGTGGCCGAGAGCACGGACTGCGTAACGCCACGCGCATAAAGCCTGCGAACAAGCTCAAGCATGCCCGGCGCAAGCCCGGCGGACACAGCGTTCGCATTGAACGCATCCAGCCAGATCCGGCTGATCAGCTCGTAGGGATGCACGGCATAATCCACGCCCAGCGCCGTATAGAAGCCGCGCACAGGCATGGTCATGTGCTTGCGATAATCCTCTATGGTGATGGCGGGGAGCCCGAGCTTGGCAAACACCAGATTATCCACATCCACGGAGAGCTGCGTATCGTCCAGCAGCGTACCGTTAAAGTCCCAGATGATATGCTTCATGCGTACCCCTTATCCTCGTCTTCATGTCTTCTTCCGGCGTGTTCATCGTATTCATTATACGATGTCGGCTTTCGCTGCGTCAAGCCGTGCGCCTCATTCAAACAGCGCGCGGATGTCCTCCTGCGTCAACTGAGTAGGCATGGTCTCCCCGGCCGTAATCATCTGATCAAACAGCTCGCGCTTGCGTTCGCCCAAACGCACCACCTGTTCCTCGATGGTGCCGCGCGTAATGAGCCGAATCACGTTGACGGTGTTCTTCTGTCCAATGCGATGCGCGCGGTCAGTCGCCTGATCCTCTGCCGCGGGATTCCACCACGGGTCAAAATGGATCACCGTATCCGCGCCGACAAGATTGAGACCCGATCCGCCCGCTTTGAGGGAAATCAGGAAGACCCGTCCCTTTCCGCCGTTGAATTCCTCCACCAGCTCCATGCGGCGCTTAGGCGGCGTTTCGCCGTCCAGATACAGGCATTCCACCCCCGACGCTTCAAGCCGCCTTTGAAGAATACGCAGCATGCGCGTGAACTGGGAAAAGATCAGCGCGCGATGTCCGGCTTCCAGCGCGCCGGGCAGGACGTCCAGGAGAAGATCGAGCTTACCGCTGGACGCCGCATAATCGGGCAGTACCAGCGACGGATGCCCGCAAATCTGGCGCAGTTCCGTAATCGCGGCAAGCATTTCGATGCGGTTTCGGCCTCCGGCCATGCTTTCCACCTGCGGACGAAGTCGGAGCAGGCTCGCCTGATAGACGCGCCGCTGCTCCTCGGTCATATCCGCCAGCATCTGAATTTCCACCTTCTCCGGCAGCTCGCGCAGCACGTCGCCCTTGAGTCTGCGCAGGAGGAAGGGACGAATGCGCCGCCTGAGCACATCGCTGTCCTCGCCTGCGCCAAATCTATGCATAAACTGTGCAAACGAGCCCAGATATCCCGGCAGCACAAAATCAAAAATCGACCAAAGCTCTCCGGGATGATTCTCCATCGGCGTGCCGGTCAGCGCAAAGCGCGTATGCGCCTTGAGCTGCTTGACCGCGCCCGCGCCCACGCTCATGGCGTTTTTGATATACTGCGCTTCATCAAGCACCGCGAAGCGGAAGCTGACCTGAGAAAGCAGGGCAATGTCCCGCCTAATGAGGGGGTAGCTGGTGATGTAGACATGCACGCCGCTGTCTGCCTTGACCAGCCCCGCTATAGTCTGCGCGCGCGCGCTTTGAGCGCCCTCGCCCACGACCACCTTCAATTCCGGCGCAAAGCGCGCCAGCTCCGCTACCCAGTTATAAACCAGCGAGGTCGGCGCAACGATGATGGAGGGCTGCACAGGCACCTTCTTCTTTCCCGCCCACAGAAGCAGCGCAATCACCTGAAGCGTCTTGCCAAGGCCCATATCGTCAGCGAGCACACCGCCCATGCCGAGCCTGTCAAGCGCCTGAAGCCACATGAAGCCGCGCTTTTGATACGGGCGCAGCAGCGCGTCCAGCGGCTCGGGGCAGGGCTCGCCCTCCTCGTCCATACTCTCCACCAGCTGCTTCACCGAGCTATCCGCCTCAACCGGCACAGCGCCGCCTTCGAGCAGGCTGAGCATATAGGCCGCGCGATAGGAGGCAATCTCCACCTCGCCGCGCAGCTGCACGCCTTCCTCTTCTTCCGGCTGCACGCTCTCGCCGCTCACAGCGGCCTCCGCCAGTTCGTTCCAATCCTCCATATCCGACAGATCCAGGAAAGAACCATCCTTCAGGCGGAAGTAGCGCTTTCGATCACGCAGTGCCTGAAGGATGGAGAGCACCTGCTCAGTGGCCTCGCCATCCTCGGCGAGCTGCAATTGCAGCTTGCCGTCCTGCATACGCAGCGTACCGGTAAAGCGCGGCTTACGCGGAGCCATCTTTTTGAACTCATCCGAGCAAAAGACCTCTGCCGTCTTCTGCAATTCATAGATGCCCTCGGTCAAAAAGCGATAGATCGTCTCCTGTCCCGCCAGCACCACGCGTCCCCGCTGCATGCGGAAGCCTGCCGCCGCCAGCAGATCCAGCGCGCGCCGCTCGCCCGCCGAATCGCGCAGCATGAGCAGATGCTCGCCATAATCCGGCTTGGGCGTCTGGGGCAAGAAGGGATCAATTTCCTCGTCGCCGTAGCGGAAGACCATTCGCGCAACAACCATGCGCTCCTCGCGATCAAAATACGCGCGAACCTGAAGATCCCTATGGATGATCCGCTCTGCAAGCGCGCCGTCCATGGTCACCGTACCCGCGCGCTCAAGCGTCGGCAGCAGCTCGGAAATCACGCGACTGATGCCCTCCGCTTCAAAGCGAAAAGAGGCCAGTCCGTTGGATCCACTGCGCGCCATGACGCGCACGATCCCTCTCTGCTCCGCAGGCAGACGCAGCACGTCGCCCTCGCAGAAGACAAACGTCGCCTCCGGATCGAGCAAACGAAGGGACTTGGGCATTTGCGCGCGAATTTCCACCTCGCGCCCGCTGGCCGCCACGCCAAAGAGCAACTCTGCCTGACCGTCAAAGACACAGGGCAGGCTGAGCGTCTGCGCGCCAAGCGCCAACTTGAAGGGCTTGGCCATCAGCAGCTGCATCAGCCTCTTGAGAAAGCGCTCGGGGAGCGAAAGGAATTTCGCTTCAAGGCCGGTCTGCACAAGCTTCCCTTCCAGGCCTCTGACATAGGCCGCTTCCTGAAGAAGCCGAATCAGCTTGTCATCCACGCCCGCAAAGCCCATCCATTGCGGCTCGAACACGAAACCCTTGCCAAAGGCCAGCGAGGTCTTCTTCTCCAGCGCATCAAAAAACTGCGCGATGGATTTGACGACATACAGCCTTTCCTGCCCCACGCGCAGGGAAACCCGAACAGCATCCTTTTCGCCCGTGATATACAGCATGACCTCAAGGGTCAGCGGCGTCTCCATCGGCAACGCGCTTTGAATCGTCGCCATCAGTGCGCCGGCATTCTCCCGCGCGCGGCGGCGGCGCAGCTCCTCCATCGCGCCGGAGGAAATCGCCAACATCAGCGCAGCAGCCAGATGCCTGCACGGCTTATGCTCCGCAGCAAAAAACTCGCATGAGCAGCGCCCCGTCATTTTTCCGGCAGCCGCCACGCGCACCACACGCCGGGGATCGCCGTCCACCACGTAGCGCAGCATGCCGTTCTCCTCGTCATAAGGATGCACGCCGCCCGCACGATAGAGCGCAAGCCCCGCCTGATATTCTTCATCCGGCGTCATGCGCCGGAGCAATTCCATTTCCTCTGTCAACCCATACTCCTCTTGCGGGCCGCGCCCGCATCATCAAACAATGCTCCTCGCCGCATATGCGCCCAACGCGCAGAAACGGCTAATTGAATTATAGTTCTCTATCGGCGCGTCGATTCCTGCCGCAAAACAAACGAAAAACGCTCGCCGTCAAGCAAACCTTCTTAAAGCCAAACATCCCCGCGCCAAAAGGCGCGGGGATGCGAATGAGCATTGGGTTTTCTTCAACGGTCAGCGCTTACAGATTGACCTCGATCTTCTCTTCCTTGATGTTATGCTTCTCGGCATAGCCGGTAAGCATCAGAGTCAGGGCGCCATCGCCGGTGACGTTGCAGGCAGTGCCGAAGGAATCCTGAATGGCAAAGATCGCCAGCAGCAGCGCGGTGCCCTCCGGACCAAAGCCCAGAACGCTGGTCACGATGCCCAGAGAAGCCATGACGGTGCCGCCCGGGACGCCAGGAGCACCGATTGCAAAGACCGCCAGCAGCACGCAGAACAGAATCATGGTGCCCACGCTCGGCAGAGCGCCGGTCAGAACCAGGGAAACGATCATGCAGAAGAAGGTCTCAGTCAGCACGGAGCCGCACAGGTGAATGTTGGCAAACAGCGGAATGCCGAAGTCAACCATATCCTTGCGCAGAACCTTGGATTTATGGGCGCACTGCAGCGCGACAGACAGCGTCGCGGCGGAGGACATGGTGCCAACAGCCGTGATATACGCAGAGCCATAGTGCTTGAAGACTTCCTTCGGGTTCTTGCCGGAGTAGATGCCGGCCAAGCCGTAGAGCACGGTCATCCAGATGAAGTGACCGATGATCACGACGACAACCGCCTTCAGGAAGATCGGCAGCTGCTTGGTAATGGTACCCTCATAGGCCAGGCAGCAGAAGGTGCAGGCGATGAAGAAGGGGAGAATCGGGATGACGACTTTGGAGACGATGTCCAGCACGATCTTCTGGAACTCGTCAAGGATCGCGGTGATGGTCTTCGCCTTGGTCCACACAGCGGCAAGGCCAACGAGCAGGGAGAAGGCCAGCGCGGACATCACGCTCATGATCTGCGGAATCTCCAGCGCGAACACGTCCTTCGGCAGCGCCTTCAGCGCGGCAGCTTCCTTCGCGGTATTCATGATCGGGATCAGGACATAGCCTGCGGTCATGGACATCAGCGCCGCCAAAACAGAGGATACATACGCCAGAACCAGCGCGACGCCCAGCATGCGGGAGGCGCTGGATCCCAGCTTGGTGATGGAGGGGGCGATGAAGCCGATGACGATCAGCGGCACGATGAAGTTGATAAGCTGACCCATGATGTTCTTCACCGGAACGATCACAGCCATAACGGATTCAGGCACGATCAAACCCACGATGATGCCGATGATAATGCCCATGAGCAGCTTAGCCGGAAGGCTCTTCATAAACTTACCCATAATTCAATACCTCTTTCAATATGCTTTTGTTCCTAAATCATGCAGCATGGCGCAGCCGTATATCAATCCGGCTGATTGGTCATGATGCGGATGATGACGCGGTCGGTCTCACGCATGCCGACGCGTCCGAGACGACCGATGTTGGTAATGGTGTTTTCCACACCCTTGGTCACGATGCCGTCCCCGCCGCGGAACTGCTGGCCGTTGCAGTACATGTTGTAGCCCAGAATGCCAGCGTCTACAGCCGTGGCGATCTTCGCTGCGCAGGAGGCTTTAGCGCCGTCGCAGATCATGCCGGAGACAATCGCCAGCGCATTGACCAGCGTATGCGCAATCTCCGGCACGTCGCCGCCATGCAGAAAAGCAATGCCCGCGCCTGCGCCGCAGCCCGCGCTGACAGCGCCGCAGTACGCGCTCAGACGACCGATGCCGGTCTTCATATGGATGGTCAGAAGATCCGACAGCAGCACGGCGCGTACCATGGCTTCATGGCTCACGCCCAGATGCTTCGCATATTCGACGACGGGCACGGAGGCCGTAATGCCCTGGTTACCGCTGCCCGAGACGATGATGACCGGCATTTCGCAGCCGCTCATGCGCGCATCCGAGCCTGCGGCGGCCATGTACCTTGCGCGAAGCTTGATGTCCTCTCCATAGTAATCGCGAAGCGTCTTGCCGATGTTCGCGCCCCACGGATTCTTCATGCCTTCCTCGGCAATGGCGTAGTTGTAGGCAATCTGACGCTCGACCAATTCGCTCACGTCCGCCAGATCGCAGGTTTTGACAAAATCGACGATCGCCTCCACGGACATGCAGCTGCGGTCGGTCAATCCTTCCATCTCTCCGCCCTCGGTCACCTTGCCGCCGGAGAGCAGCACCTCGCCATTTCGCTCGATGAGCACGATATTGGTGTGATAATCCGCGATGCGAAGCCGGACGCTGTCCTCACCCGCGCGAAGCGTGATGATGATATCAAAGACCACATCGCCCTCGGCCGGCTTCACCTTGACCTCATGCGTATCCAGATAGACGCGCATGCGATCCTTCTCCTCCTCGGTGACCTCGCTGATAACCTCAAGGATTTTCTCCGCCTTGCCGCCGATAATGCCTGCGACTGCGGCGGCCTCAATGCCCTTGAGCCCGTTGGTATTCGGCACAACAACGGATTTAACATTCTTGATGATATTGCCGCTCGCCTCGATCAGCACGGTATCCGGCAGTGTCCCCAACACCTCTCTTGCCTTCGCCGCACCATACGCAATGGCGATCGGCTCCGTACAACCCATTGCAGGAACGAGCTCCTCGCGCAGAATCTGCACAAAATGCGCATAACGCGGATCGACCCTCTGCATATATCATATCCCCCTTCCATGTTATCAGTGGAACGCCGTTCTTCTCATGGCGTTCGTTCGGCTTCATTGTAGCACAGAAAACGTCATTCGGCAATCTCTAATTGTCGAATAATGTCAAAAGATCCGGTGTAAATATGTCGTTAAGAAACAAGTTTTTTGTACAACTCTCCATATCACCAAAAAAGGGAGCTGTCAAGCGAAAAACCCGGACATTTCAAGCAAAACGAAGCATTTGCGTCCGAAGGTTTTCAAAGGGCGATCAGAAAGCCCTTTGACGGGACGTGGGACAGCGCTTTCAGCTCGAATATCCCCAAGCCCGAAAGGCCCATGCTTCTTCGTAAAAATGCTTTTTGAAATGTTCGGCATTCGCTTGACAGTTCCCGCTTTTTGCGCAATGCTGCCGCGCTCTCCAAACCATGCGGCGTGTCCGCCGATGAAGCGCACGCGTTAGAGGACGATATCCCCCAAGCGATAACCCTCTGGCAGTTCCTCCTCGCAGACAAACGGCAGACTCTCGTCATAGAGCGTGGGCAGGAAAATACCATAGGGCAGGCGCTCAAACTCACAGCCATAGCTGCTGGCGCCGAACCAGCCGCCTTCCTTGGCGCGCAGATTCAAATCGCGGCAGAACTTGGTGCGGTTGGAGCAGTCATGCACAACGCAGTTCCACTTTTCCTCCTCCGCCATCTTCATAAGCTTGAAGGTGATTTCGCGGCTCCATACCGGGGAGACGTAGCCCATGCGGGAAATATACATCGGCTCGCCCGCATAGTTGGCGATGTTGTTTTCCTTGAGATGCAGCTCCGCGCAGTTCATAAAGTCAATACCCGTGGCGAGAATCCGCTCCTTGCTGCGCAGGAAGCCCTCCAGATATTCCGGGGTCATTGGCGTTTCAATGCCCACATAGGGAATATACTGCTTCGCCATACGCATGCTCTCAATGACCTTGTCCGCGCATTTTGACGCGCCGAGGTTAAATCGCAATTCGTCCAGCCCCGCCTCGCCCAGCGCGCGCAGATTCTCCTGCGTACACAGCGTGCCGTTGGTATACATATGCTGATGAATGCCCGCCGCATGGAACTTGGCGATCACGCCGTAATACTTTTCAATTTCCATGAACGGCTCCAGATACACATAGGAAATGCCGGTCGGCTTTTGTTGAATGGACAGCAGCAGGTCGATGTCCTCTTCATAAAACTTCGTACCGCCGATCTCCCAAAGTCCCTCGCCCACGGGCGGCAGACAATCAAGCTCGCCATAGTTATAGCAGAATTTGCACTCTACGTTGCATTTGTTCGTCTTGCGAATCGCGCTCAGACCCGTTCCCAGCAAGCAGCTTCGACAGCCGCGCGGAAACTGTTCGTCCGCTCCGACATAATAGGTTCGCCCCTGAAGCGATTTAAGACCCGGAATCTCCGCCATCAGCCGTTTGTTGCGCGCCTCAACCGCCGCCTCGATCTGCGCGAGCACCGCATAGACAATCTCCTGCTGATGGGGCATAATTTCCTCTTCCTCAGGCAGGGAGGCAAAGAACTCAAACCAGAGCTGAGCGTCCTTCTTTGAAATCTTCATGCGTTATTTCCTTTCTTGCAAAAGCCCTCTTCTCTCTCCATCCTGCGAATCACGATGCTCAGCGCCATGATGCCCGCGCAGGGAATCAGGTTAGTCATCATTCCCGCCTGAAGCCCCACGCTATCGGCCACCTGACCGATGATCCACGGCATGATAATCTGCCCAAAGCTCGCCACAGGCAGCATCACGCCCATGCTCGCCGCGCTCATGATCTTCCCCGTACCTGCGACAGCGACGGGATTGACGCCCGCCATCGCAAAGGCAAAGGCAAAGAGCATCACCACCGCGCTGACAGGCTGCTGAGAGAACATCATCGCGCCGTAAAGCAGCGTGCAGCCGGCGCCCATCACGCCCAGCGCCTTGAACGTATCCTTAATTGGGAAGACAAACGCAATGAGCAGGCGCGCAATCAGCGTCGCGCCCCACATGATGGTGACGGTATAATTGCTCAGCGTGCCGGAGAGGATGCTCTGGTTGTTGTAATAGGTGACCATCCAGCCCGTGACGCTCGTCTCCGCTGCATTCTGGCAGAAGATCAGCGCGGTAATCAGCCAGAATTTCTTGTCCTTCAAAAAGCCCATGTCAAGCTTCTCGCCCTGCGCCTTGCCACTTTCCTTGCCCGGCAGACCGCAGCCAAGCAGCACGCACCACATGACCAGTCCAACGGCGGCCAGCGCGATCATCGGCAGTTTCGCCCCGCGCGAGAGCAGGCCCGCCGCGATAAACGGACAGATCAGCGCACCGCAGGCATAGCAGGCATGCATCAAGCTCATGCCCTTCGTACGATTCGGGCTGTTATCGCCTACCAATACCGTGCAAGTATTGATCGCGCAGCCCTTGGCCATGCCCACAACCAGGAACGCCGCCATCAGCAGCGCGACTACGCCGGAAAGCGTCATCATCAGATAGCCGACAAAATAGCCCGCGCAGAGAATGAGCACGGTGTTTCTAGTGCCGATCTTTGCAGGCAGGACGCCGGAGGCGAAGGATGCGGCCATATTGCCGATGCTCATCAAGGAAAGCAGCGTTCCCGTGGTAGCAAAGGAAAAGCCATAGCTCTCCTGAAGCGCGTTGACTACGATACCGGCGGACATCGCGCAAAGTCCGGAAAGGAAAAAGGCCAGAAAGCCCGTGCTTTGAAGCTTCTTGGATCGATTCATGATGCTTGCTCCTATATAGATTTTCTTCGCCATTATAGCACACAACGCCTACACAGTCTATCCGATTCCGCGCGGATTCTGTCTGGTTTTTTGGCCGCAGATGCCGTATAATAATATAGAAATCGTGTGTATCCGACCGGGAACAGAAAGGAGCTATTATGAGCAAAAGAAACCTCTATATCCTCTATGCGCTGCTGGCAGCGGTAATCCTGCTGCTTGCCATGCTGATAATCAAGACAGACAGGCTTTACAGCACGCAGCTCAGCGGCATGAATCTTCTGTCTGAAAAGCTCGACGCCCTGACGTCCTATGTCAAAATGATGAATGAATAACGATATAAGGAAGAAAAAACAATGTTCAAACGCTTTATTCACTACTATAAGCCCCATTACAGAATGCTGACGCTGGATATGCTGGCCTCCTTTCTGATCTCCCTGATCGGCATGGTTTATCCCGTGGTAACCAACCGCATGCTCAACGAGTATATCCCGCAGAAGATGTACTCAACGATCGTGCTCGCAGGTCTGATCGTGTTGGCGCTCTATGCCGTGCGGATGCTGCTGAATTATTTCGTGCAGTACTACGGCCACATGATCGGCGTGCGCATGCAGTCTCAGATGCGCATTGACCTGTTCAACCACCTGCAAAAGCTGCCCTTCTCCTTCTATGACAATCATGAAACGGGCCGTATCATGACCCGCATGACCAGCGACCTGTTCGAGGTCAGCGAGCTGGCGCATCACGGTCCGGAAAACCTGCTCATCAGCTCGGTGATGATTGTGCTTTCCTTCGCCTATCTGTGCTCCATCGACGTCATCCTTACGCTGATCATCTTCGCCTGCGTACCGATTCTGGTGGTGGTCACGCTGAAGCTGCGCAAGAAGATGAGCGCCGCATTCAGCGACCGCCGCAAGAGCAACGCCACCATCAACGCCGCTGTCGAAAGCAGCGTATCGGGCATCCGCGTAACCAAGGCCTACACCAACGCAGAGCGGGAGATGGAAAAGTTCACCGTGGGCGACGAGCAGTTTGTGGAATCCTCCCGCCGCTCCTATCACTGCATGGCGTTGTTCCATTCCTCCACGTCCTTTGTCACCAACGTCTTTAACGTCATCATCCTGATTGCGGGCGGTCTTTTCCTTTACTCGGGCAGGATTTCCTTCGGCGATTATTCGACGTTCATCGTCTCTGTCAATCTGTTCATTTCCCCCGTCAACACGCTCATCGGCTTCATGGAGCAGTTCCAAAACGGCGTGAGCGGCTTCAAGCGCTTTTTGGAGATCATGGACGAGGAGCCCGAAACGGACGCGCCGGACGCCAAGGCGCTTCAGGATGTGCAGGGCGTCATCGAATTCAAGCACGTCACCTACGCCTACGATCCCTCCAAGGAGGTACTCCATGACGTAAGCCTGCGCCTTGAAAAGGGCCGAAAGCTTGCCCTCGTCGGCCCGTCCGGCGGCGGAAAGACCACGCTGTGCCACCTCGTGCCCAACTTCTACAAGCTCCGACCCGAGGACGGCGCGATCCTCATCGACGGACAGGACATCCGCACGCTGACGATGGACTCCCTGCGCCGCAGCATCGGCATCGTGCAGCAGGACGTTTTCCTCTTCGCCGGCACCATCCGCGACAACATCCGCTACGGTCGTCTTGACGCCACGGACGAGGAGATCATCGAGGCCGCTAAGCGCGCCAACATCCACGACTATGTCATGACGCTTGAAAAGGGCTATGACACGGAGATCGGCGAGCGCGGCGTGAAGCTTTCCGGCGGACAAAAGCAGCGACTGAGCATCGCGCGCGTATTCCTCAAGGATCCTTCGATCCTGATTCTCGACGAGGCGACCAGCGCGCTGGACAACACGACCGAGGTACTCATTCAAGGAGCGCTTGACGAGCTGTGCAAGGGACGCACGACGCTGGTCGTCGCGCATCGCCTGTCCACCATCCGCAACGCGGACGAAATCGCCGTCGTCATGAATGGACGCGTCACCGAGCGCGGCACACATGAGGAGCTTATGGCGCGCGGCGGCGTATACAAAGAACTGTATGCCCTGCAATTCAGAGATCACGACGCAATCGTTTGATCCCGTTTGGTCTCTTCATGCCTTCTGTGCAAAGCCAAATTGCTTCGGATTGCTTTATACTCATCTCAGCTCAAAACGAGCTATCAGCGCGAAGCGAAGAAGGGTTCTGGGGACAATGTCCTCATTCTGGGGGCGGAATTTCATCCCCATCGTACTCAATCGCAAAGCGATTTTGATCAAAGTAGTCAGGGAACGAAGCGAGACCTGACGAGGGAGTTCCTCAAAGCTCAATTGGATTTGAGAATAGTCTTAGCAACGGCTGTCTCTCCAAGATCAATAGCTGTACAAAAGTACAAAAAACGCTCGTGAAGCATCGAAAAACACGGTGCTTCACGGGCGATTTTTCTTTCATTTGCAGGCTGTCCGTATACTATGCTCAAATCCAATCGAACTTTTCAAGAATCCACCGTCAGGCCTCGCTTCGCTCCCCGACTGCTTTTGGGGTATGGCTTCGCTTTGGGAAGCGTTGGGCTGCCGTCCAAGCCCGCCAAGGGACTTCGCCCCTTGACCTCATTTTCGCTTCGCGCTTATCCGTCGTTTTGATCTGAGAACAGCATTATTCTTCTTTGGCGCTTCCGGCCTTTGCCTTCGCATCCTCCATATTCAGTCGATGATGCCGCTTCTTGGGCGGCGTAAGAAGATACAGGCGGCGACGCTCGCGCACGTCATCAACCTCCTCCTGCGTAGCCAAATATGCGCGCTGATGCATAATCAGCATACCGGAGGCAGCGCGCTTAAAATGCATCTGCGCGTAGCACATGCCATGTCTGCGGCAAACGCCAAGCGCCAGATATTTTTCGCGCCCACTGTCAAACCACGGGGTATCAAACGTCGTGCGCTTTCCGCAGGATGGACAGGCAA
>CAZACG010000008.1:0-4254 GCA_964483645.1 uncultured Oscillospiraceae bacterium
CGGCGCTGGTTTCGCTGATTGGTCGAGAAAAGCTCTTTGCCGTGGAGGATCCCGGATATTCGCGCGTGCGCAGGAATCTTGTGACCAGCGGCGCGCGCATCGCGCCGATTCCGCTTTGCGATGGCGCCGTTGATGTGCGCGAGCTCTATGCCTGCGGCGCATGTGCGGCATATGTCACGCCCTCCCATCAATTTCCCACGGGCGCGCAGATGCAGCCGCAGCAGCGGGCGGCGCTGCTGCGCTGGGCGAGAGAAACGGGCGGTTATATTCTCGAGGATGACTACGACAGTGAGTTTCGTTTTTCTGGCGCGAATCTGCCTGCGCTTTGCGCCATGGATGAGGGCGGACAGGTGGTTTATATGAATACCTTCTCCCGCACGCTGGCTCCGGGTCTGCGTCTGAGCTTCATGGCGCTGCCCGAGCAGCTGGCCGCGCGCTATCGTGCGATGCACACGGCCTGCACGGTTGGCGGATTTGAGCAGGAAACACTGCGCAGATTTATGGCGGGCGGCTATCTGGAACGGCATATCGCGCGTATGCGGGGCGTTTATCGCGCAAGGCTTGCAGCCATTGAGAAGCATGTTGCCCGACTTGGACTGGGCGAAATCGTCTCCTGCGGCGCAGGGCTGTATGTGCTGCTCGCGGCTGCCGGCAGCGTTCCCTCACAGGAGCTTGTGCCGCTTGCGGCGCGCGCAGGCGTGAAGCTGACGCGTATGGAGGATTATGGGGTGATGCAGTATGCCGGTTCGGATAGCCGAACTGTGCTGCTTGGTTTTTCAGGAATGGACGAAAGGGAGATTGAGGGAGGGCTTGAAGCGTTGTATCGGGCGTGGATACGGACAAAGTAATGATGTCGGAGCTTAGAAGTGATTGTGAAATGAATTAACCAAACGGGCAAATTTAAAGCTTGGTTTCATCCTGTGCGGGAAACGAGCGAAGCACAGCGTCCATGGCAGCCTCTGCTGTTTTGCGTGCCTGCGGCGGTGCGGCGCTCAGCTTGGCAAGCAGATCGTATTCCCGCTGAGAGAATTCGGTATCCGCTGTGCTGATGGGTGTGTTGGACAGGCCAAGCAGATAATCTGCTGTGATGCCAAAGTGCTCTGCGGAGCGGGCCACGGCGTCCGCCCCGGGAACCATGCCGTTTTTCCAGTTTGTCGGAGCCGAGGAGCTGACATGCAGAACATCCTTGGCGAATTTGGTGATGGTGGTTGCGTTAGCTTTGCAGACGGCGCTGAGCCGACTATGGAATAGTGCGGAAGAAAACATAGATCCTCCTCTAGCTCGGTATTCGGAGTTCATTGTGTTGACAATATCTGTAAAAAGAGGTATACTAAAGCAGAAACTCGGTTAACAGAGTTTCTGCTTTTTCTAACTCCATCATAGCAGATTTATCGCCAAAACACAAGAGGAGGACACTATGCGCACACGCCGTACGCCCACGCCCTTTGGCCGGGCTGTCAGGATTCGTTTGGCTGAGCTGGATCTACAGCAGCGCGATCTGGCGCGCATGCTGGGGACGAGCAATGCCTATGTGACCTATCTGATTTATGGCGATCGAAGGGACGATGCGTGGGTGCAGAAAATCTGCGAGGTGTTGGATATGCACGCGTCGGAGGACGAAGCGGATTCTGTGGAAAAAACCGCGCAAATGTGAGAAATGCCGTATGCAAGACGAAGCTGTAACGTAAAGCAATGCATATAGCAAAACAGGACTGACGAATCAGCCCTGTTTTTTGATTATAGAGAATAATGGGATCGCGCCGGCGTTACGCCAGTTCTTCCTTGAGCGCGTTCACAAACGCATCCATCTCTTCCTTGCTGATAATCAGCGGCGGTGCGAGCCGCAGCACATTGCCCGCAGCCGTGCCTGCGACAAAGCCGCGTGCAAGCAGCTTAGAGGACAGCGCGCCTGCCTGAACGTCTTCGGGCAGCTGAATGCCGATGAGCAGACCCATGCCGCGTACTTCTACGATTTTATCGCTGTTTAGGCTGTTGAGCGCGTTCATCAGGTATGCGCCCTTTTCCTTGGCGATCGAAGAGAAATCATGCTCGAGCATGTACTTGACCACGGACAAAGAAACGCTGCAGGCGAGCGTGTTGCCGCCGAAGGTGGAGCCGTGATCGCCGCGCGCAATCTTGGAGGCGACCTTTTCGCTGGCGAGGATTGCGCCGATGGGGAAGCCGCAGCCAAGCCCCTTCGCGCTGGTCATGATGTCCGGAACGACGCCGTACTGCTCGTAGCAATAGAAGCTGCCCGTGCGGCAGACGCCGGTCTGCACCTCGTCAAAAATTAGCAGCATGCCCTTTTCGTCGCACAGTGCGCGCACAGCCTTGAGGTATTCCGCATTGGCAGGGGTTACGCCGCCTTCGCCCTGTATCGGTTCGAGCATGATGGCTGCGGTCTGATCGTCGACGGCGGCTTTGAGCGCGTCCAGATCATTGTAATCGACCTGAGAGATGCCCTGCGGCAGCAGCGCGCGGAACGGCTCCTGGTAGTAATCATGCCCCGTGGCGGCAATGGTTGCCAGTGTGCGTCCGTGGAAGGAGTGGTTGGCGGAGACGATCTTGTAACGGTTGATGCCCTGCGCGTAGAAATACTTGCAGGCCAGCTTCATCGCGCCCTCATTGGCTTCCGCGCCGGAATTGGAGAAGAATACACGGTCGGCAAAGGTGTGCTCGCAAAGCAGGGCGGCCAGCTCGGCCTGAGGGGCGACATAGTAGATGTTGGAAGTATGCAGAACGCCCGCCTGCGCCTGATCGATTAGCGCGTCCGTGACGGCAGGATGATGATAGCCCAGTGCGTTGACCGCGATGCCGGCAAAAAGATCGGTATACGCCTTACCGTCCTGATCGTAGAGCGTGCACCCCTCGCCGCGCACAAAGCAGGCGGGCGCGCGCTCGCCGAATACGCCGAGAAAATGCTTGCTGTCAAGCGCCTTGATATCAGAAAGATTCATTGAGATTCCTCCCATCATGCGTCGGATATTTGAAACTCATTATGGATTGTATTCCCGATCGCTTTCCTGTGCGCGAGGCAAAGCGGTCATTGCAAAAAGGGTTCAGCCCTCATGGAAGAAGGCTGAATCGGATGTATGTTTAGAGGTTGAGTCCCTTGGCTTCATCGCAGCCGAGCATGATGTTCATGCTCTGAACAGCCGCGCCGGACGCACCCTTGCCGAGGTTGTCAAAGCGGGCGCAGACCATCATGCGCTCATCGTTGCCGGTGACGTAGACTTCAAGACCATCCCAGCCTGCGGTGCCGTTGGCAGCAAGGAAGCCGCCGACGTCGGTCTGCGCGGACAGCGGCATGACGCGAATCATCTTCTGGCCTGCGTATGCATCGGCATAAAGCGCATGTAGCTGTGCGAGGCTGTTGATTCCCTTGAGCTGAGCGGCCATCAGCGGCACGGAAACCAGCATGCCCGCATAATAGTCCGCAACAATGGGCGTGAAGAGCGGGGCGACCTCAAGACCGCAGACCGCCTGCATTTCCGGCAGATGTTTGTGCTTATGGGTGAGACCGTACAGACGCGGGGAATCGAGCGCGACGTCGCGGCCTTCGTCGTCATATTGCGCGATCATTTTCTTGCCGCCGCCTGAATAACCGGTCAGGGAGAAGCAGGTGAGCAGCGCATCCTTGGGCAGCGCGCCTGCGGCGACGAGCGGATGCACGAGGGAGATGAAGCCCGTGGCATGGCAGCCGGGATTGGCGATGCGCTTGCCGTAGGCAATGGCCTCGCGATGAGCGGCGGAGAGCTCCGGAAAGCCGTAAGCCCAAGCCGGATTCGTCCTGTGCGCGGTGGACGCGTCAATGATGCGCACATGATCGTTTTCCACCAGAGACACCGCTTCGACGGCTGCGGCATCCGGCAGACAGAGGAAGGTAATGTCGGAGGCGTTAATTAGCTTCCTGCGCTCGTCGGTGTCCTTGCGCAGCGCGGGATCAATGGTGAGAATTTCGATATCGTCGCGGCCTGCGAAGCGCTCGAAGATTCGAAGGCCGGTGGTGCCTTCCTGACCGTCAATATATACTTTGGGTTTCATGGATCATGCTCCTTTGCTGTGTGGTCGTCCGCTTGACGGTTATTTTTTCTCCGCCTCAAACATCGTGCCGATGCCGCGGTCGGTGAAGATCTCCAGGATGATCGGGTGCGGAATCGTGCCGTTGAGGATGTGTACGCGGCGCACGCCCTGCTCAATCGCCTCCACGCAGGAGGTGACCTTGGGAATCATGCCGCCGGAGATGGTGCCGTC